>JAHDGP010000001.1:43290-67915 GCA_020627525.1 Bacteroidota bacterium | reverse complement strand
CGCTGGCTGGGGGCTTTTAATGTTATTTTTTTTCACGCTACTTTTAATGTAAACCGAAATTTGCTGCCCACCCCTTTTTGAGATTCTACTCTTATTTCTCCTCCATGTTGATTGATTATTTTTTTGCAAATTGCCAATCCTAGTCCCGTTCCACTTGAACCATTTTTTGCAAAAGGAATAAAAACGGATTCGATAAATGATTTATCAATCCCCTTTCCATTGTCCTCAACTTCCAACTCTATCATTCCATCTGACAAAAGACTTGATTTTATTTTTACGATTGGTTTTACTTTCGCCTGTCGGTGCTTTATGCTATTGCTTATCAAATTTTGAAAAACGAGTTTCAACAAATGCTCATTCCCCATTACTTCGTCTGGAACATTCCAGTTTATAACTGCATCGTTTTCATTTATCAGGGTGTTTAACTCAGTGTTTACTAAGTTCAATAACTCCTCTAATGATACTTTCTCAAAACCACCTACATCTCCCGTTACCCTGGCAAAACTTAACAACTCATCTATCAAAGATTGCATTTTTAAAGCAGATGATTTTATAAAATTTAAAAACTCGGCACTATTCTCATCAATCTTTCCAGATAAATTTATTTCTAACAATTGCGAAAAACTATTTATTGATCTAATGGGTTCTTTTAAATCATGCGCTGCATTGTAAGCAAACATTTCTAAAGAATTATTCAATTCATCTAAATACTCTTTCTCTTTCTCCAACTTATCAATTTCCGCTTCTTTTAAAGAGTTTTCATATTTTGCATTCATATCAAATAGCAAACTCTTCTCTCGCATTTTTTTCGCATTTGTATCAAACTCCATTCTTTTTTCAAGAAAATACAATGCCCATTCTGACCGATTTATTTTTTTTGCTAATTTATATCCAACATCAAAAAAATCATATTGTATAAGTGGAGACAAATGCTCTTCATTTACACCTTCATAAATAAGTTTTGCTATTATTTTTTCAGATTCTTTTTCTCTATTATCAAATGCGTAATATTGAGCAGTTAATACTTTCGAATACTGATCATCTACCCTTGATGTATAACCATATAACCAAACTTTGGCTTCTTTTAAATCTCCTACTTCAATATAATATTTAAAAATTGTTGGATAAATAGAATAAATTTCTAACTGTAAAATACTATTCTCTTTAATAAAATTCTCTATTTCTAATTTCGCCAATTCGAAATTTTCTAATTCTACATAACAATGAATTAATTTTGCCCGAGCTATTAGTTTTCCATGTGTTTGACCAACTTTTGTATTGGCATCCAATTCAAGTGTAGCGTATTTTATTGCTTTTTGAGGATATTTAATTGAAAATAAATACAGTTCTGAAAGCCTTCCAGAAACAAGTGCCAACTGTCTTGTATTGTTATTTTTTTGAAAATATCGCAGAGCAACCAGCCAGTTCTCCATTGCTCCAACCCTGTCATCTTGGAAAAATTGACATTCGCCAATACTGTAATAAGCAAATCCAACAAACATATTATCAATATGCTCTCCATTTTCTAAAATGTAATAAAACAAGTCTAATGCTTCATTGTATTTTTCAATTTTAGACAGAAAAGAACCCTTATTACTTAAATATTGTAATTTATCTTTTAATGAACACTTTTCTGCTATTTGATCAGCCACCATAAATTGTAACTCGGCAGCTTCCAATTCTTCAAGGTTAGACAAACAAAGCGCAATGTTCACATTTACAAATAACCTCCTCCTATAGTCATCATGTTTTTTAATATACTTCTTTGACAAATTAAAAAACTCCAAGGCATCATTATAATAACCCTGATTCATTTGACAAATGCCCATGTAATTATATGCATCACTCTGACTTACAAGGTCCTGCTCCAACTTAGCAAGGTTTAGCAACTTATTTGCAACCTCCATTCCCAATTCTGGAAACTCGCAATTTATCTCATGCCAATGATCTCTTAAATCATCTATTGAGTCATAAATTTTAACAGGACCACTCATTACTTTTTGTTTTCAGTATACACTAAATACATGTATACGTCAAAAACCAGATCTCGTTATATGTTTAGTTCACTGTAAAACAAATAAATGTTCTTTTTGATCTTTGTATTTTTGAACTATACAAAGAACGCACGAAAACTGATAACAAGGAGCTGACAGCTTCGTCTAAAGCCTGCTGTAGATAAAAGGTATCGCTCCGTTGAAAATACTTGGCTAAATTTTTTATTCTTACCTCAACATCAATATTTTCTGCATACCCAATACTTCTCCATTTGCAATTATTGAAACAAAATAGGCACCAGGAGCAACATCCAAGTTAAAACTTGAATTATTCGGACCAGAAACTTGATTTGTAAAATACTTGTTATCAACTAGTTTTCCTCTAAGATCAACAACCCTTAATTCAACATCCGCTGTTCGATCTAATTCATAGGAAACAGTAATTCTATCCCGGAAAGGATTTGGAGAAACAGTAAAAGGAATCATGTTTTGTTCTGAGATACCAGAAACATCTCCCACGCTTTGCGATTGTGTTCTAGCTGGGCATTCATTGCCAATAATAATTTCAGCTGAATATGTTCCGTCTTGTTCTGCTAATACAACATCAGAATTGGAATTTGGAATTGCCTGATCATTTAAATACCATTGAATACTAAAAGGTCCACTAATCTCAACAGGATCAAGGTATAATGTTGGAGGGTTGGTATTATTGTCTATCGAAAAAGAAAGATCTAAATCTGTATAAGGAACAACCTCCACAATAAACTCTTTCACTTCATTTCCCTTACAACAATTTACTAAAATTACGTGCGAACCTATTCCTGCAAAATCAGGATGAAAATGATTTCCAATTACCCCATTTCCAATTGCACCACTTTCATAGTTTTTTAAAAGCTCAAATGGTTCGTCTGTTATACAAACTGTAGTTGGTAACTCATTAAACTCAGCCAATTCTTGATGATCTTCCCCACGAGTGTACAATAATGCAGTAATCATCATTTCATCATTCGTTGTCAGTCCAAAATTTACATTTTCTGGACCATCGTTGATAAACATCGCTTCATGAATTAAATCTTGGCTGGAAGGAAGCCTTAAAAACTTATCAAACTCTCTAAATGGTGGATGTGCATAATCATAATAATCTGTGTAAACAGTATAATCAAAATTAAATTTACCTTCAAAAACCTGAACACCTTTCTCTCCATTTTCATCTTCTAAGTAAACATCAAAATCTTTTCCATACTTATGGGTATGTGAACTAACTGACCAAATATTTATAGGTCCATTAAAACCAATCTCTCCAGAATGTATCGTTTCTTGACCATCATTTGGAATAAAAATTCCGGTGTTGAGTAATAGATCAGAAAACATTTCTTTATTATCATCATTTTGTGGTTGGGTATATACATTAAAATATACATCCGCGGCTAAAACATTATTTGTACTATAGTTTAATATATGATAATTCAAATCCAATACAGACTCTTTTTCCCACTTAAAAGCAGTCCCCTCAGGTAAAACAAAATCTTTATTCGTTTGCCAAACAGCAACCAGCTCTGTTGCTGTACCAAACGGATTCTCACCAGATAATGAAACAACACGCATTGCATCAGTCTTTGCATCTGACACCTCTTGGTTTCTAAATTTGTACAAAATAAAATGATGTGAAAAGGGATGGAGAAAAGCAGAAATTCTGTTTACCTCTAAATCTTCATCAAGCTTTAAACTATGTTTTTTAAGAAACTCAATTTCATCGCCAGGCTTTAAAAAGAATGGACCTAAATGCACCTGAAAACCTTCCCCCTCTGCTGGAGCTGGCGGTGGATTATCAGCTTCTATGCCACCTTCTTCATGAAATTCAGTAAAAGCCTCTTTGACATTATCACTAAAAGCTTTCCCCTCTATTGGTGCTCCAAAATAAATCCATTGTCTTATCAATTCTCTATCAACTTTTGACAATGTTCCACTTGGAGGCATAGCATCCATTTCGCCACTATGAAGTTTAGAGTCTTCATACAAATCTTGATTAATTTTTCTATAAAAGAAACTTCTTTCTGGGTATCCTGGATCAATCAGTTTATCACCACGAGAAGCTGCCGCCTCATTGGTGGGTACAACACCAACCAAGTTATCATATATTTCTTGCTCACTGCCTGATAATGAAAAACCTCCTGCTCCGCCACCGTGACAATATCCATTACTACAGCCATTGTTTTCCAAAACCGTGATTACTTCAGAAAATGTACTTTGCGCATTAGCAGTTAAGTAAAAAAAGCTAAGCACAATTATAAGATTCTTGTTCATTCCTTTGTTTTTGTTTCTTTACGCTAAATATACAATTATAGGTCCAAAAACAAAAAAATATACCTGATAGAAAGCTAATTCTTTCCAAACATTATAATCAAATCCACACAAATTCTTACATTAAATCTGATGAAATATAGGTTTTGTAGTTTAAAAGGTCTACCTTACGCCGTAATACAATAATTTCGCAGGTATCGCCTTTCTCTCTCTTGATATCCGTGCCGTTAATTTTTTTAACATACTAATAATAATATATGTATATACCTTTTAAAAAGTATATTCTATTGATCATGTTTTGCATTGTTCCAGCATTTTTTCTAAATGCACAATCAAATACGAGAATGGAGTTTTTTCCAGCAACTGAAAACTATTTCCCATCTGTAAATGTCTACTCAACTTCTTCTGGCGAATTAGTTCAATATTATATACAAGATGGTAAATGGATAGTTAATTCAAACATTGGCTCACCTGAAATTACCATCAAAGGTAAAGATTATAGGCTCCAATATTTATCAGCCAGTGACACTTTTAATCCAAATTTATTTGTGTACTCTGCTCAAAGTGGTGAATTTCAATTTTTCTATCTAAAAGATTCTAAGTGGGTAGAAAATGATTTACTAAATGATGGGAAGGTTTCATTTAAATCGAAAGATATTAGGATGGAGTTTAGCCCTGCAGCTGTGAATAAAACACCTTATATTTTTGCATACTCTGTTGATGGCAAAGAAACTGCTGTTTTGGGAATTTCCGATGAGAAATGGTCTAAAATTGACTATTTTCCAAGTAGTGTTAAGTAATCGGTGATTAATATTAACTTCAAAAAAATAAAAGCATAATTAGTTTATCAAAACTGATTATGCTTTTTTAATGTGTCCACAAATTATACTCAAATTCAGAAAGTTTGTGCAAGGCTTTATCACTCAATTCCTTTACTTTTTCCTTGTTGGGTAAATTGGTCCACTCCGATTTATGCTCCTGATCTTTTATAACAGAACTGTGAAACCACCGAGCGTCTAATATTTGCTGCCAGCTAAATTCAAAATCCGAATTGTTGGGATGATAAGCTATATATTTTGCCAATTCATCTCTGATACTTGGATAATGCATCCAAAACAAAACCTGATAACCTCTAAATCTTCCATTTTCTGGATCATACACTTTTTTAACAGGTGCAATTCCAATGATTCTGCAAATCATTCTTGAATGACGCGCATCGTAAATCCAATCTTCTTTTAACTTAAATTTGTCAAAACTCTTTACATCCAAATCATTTTCCACCAACACTTCATCATACTGCATTGTTTCATAGTTGTAAACTTCAACAGTACTTGTCAAATCGAGTATTTGGGCTTTGGGAATGGAATCGGTAAAGCCATCATTTGCGTAAAAATACATCGAATCTTTTTTACCGATCTCCATTAAAATCTCTATCAACGGATTGAATTCACAACTAAAGGAGGCATTCATTAAATCTTTTGTATCTACCAATCGCCACAGTCGTTTCGCCATTTTCACATCAGCCTCACGGATAGGAGGCAAAGGCAAGGCTTTTCTATTCCTGTATCGTTGTCGCTCGTATGCTCCATCAGATATACTTGGAACCAGTTTATCATTAAATACAAACCCTGAGTTATCTGCAAACAATACTTCGTCAGTATTGTTTGTAATATTCTCTTGAGCATTTAGTGCTTGTATAAAATACAAGCACACAAACGCTACTAATATGAGTCCATAAATTTTATTCATTAATTTCTATCATTCGATATTACAACCCAAATGCATAATAGTAAAGTGTAGGATCACCTGGATAAATACCCTCAATCATTACTCCACCCTTTTTATTACTCAAAGAAGTAACAAACTCTCTTGATGATTTAACTGGTTTGTCATTGACTCTTAAAACAACAAATCCTTCTTTCATACTAGTCTCGCTACTGATTACTCCAGGCATAATATCTGAAACCAAAACGCCACCATTGATGTCTAATCTCGATAATTGATTGCTTGATAAATCTGCAACTTCTACGCCTAATTTTTTCAAAACACTAGAACCTGAACTAGCAACTGTTGATCTCATAGTGTTTCCCTGTTGATTTTTTAAAGGCACTGAAATAGACTTCTCTTTACCTCTTCTATTTACCTTTATATTAACACTGTCTCCAGGTCTTTTCTGACCAATGATCTCTTGTAGTTCAGGAGCATTTTTTATGCTCTTTCCATCTACAGAAACAATGACATCGCCTTCTTGAACGCCTGCTGTTCTTGCAGCTCCAACATCTACCAACCCAGCAACATACACTCCTTGACTGATATTTAATCCCAATTCACTCGCCAATTCTGAATCTAAATCTCTGATTTCAACACCTAAATAAGCTCTCTGAGTGGAACCAAAATTGATCAAATCATCCACAACTTTGTTTACAATATTTACTGGAACTGCAAATGAATAGCCTTGATAGTATCCCGTTCTTGTTGCAATAGCTGTGTTTATTCCTACCAAATCACCATCAACATTTACCAAAGCTCCTCCACTATTTCCTGGATTTACTGCTGCATCTGTTTGGATAAATGATTCAATTGCATATTTATTATTTAAAATATTTATGTTTCGTCCTTTCGCACTAATGATTCCAGCAGTTACCGTAGAAGAAAGATTAAACGGATTTCCTACAGCCAATACCCACTCTCCTACTTTCGCATTATCTGAATTTCCCAACTTCATAGTTGGCAATCTCTTTTCATCAATTTTTATAACTGCTAAATCTGTTGTAGGATCCGTTCCTACCAATTGAGCAGGAAAGCTTCTATTATCAAATAGCGTTACCTCCAACTGATCAGCCCCTTCAACAACGTGGTTATTAGTTACGATGTATCCATCATTACTGATGATAACACCAGAACCACTTGATTGCTTCTCTCCTCCATTTCCGCCACCTTGATCTCCAAACAAATCATTGAAATAATCAAAAAAGTCTCCTCCTCTTGGTTGAGAATATCCTCGACCTCTCGATGCAGTTGCGACGGTAGATTTAATGTGTACAACTGTCGGCATACTCTTCGCTGCCGCTTGGGTAAAGTCTACTGGTAATGCACTCGCACTCCTCGCTGCAGGAATCGAACTAGGTGCATTTTTTAAATTTGCAAAAACACTTGGCGTTGCATCAGTGTTTTGAATGGTAACATTCTGCTGATCAAAACCAAGCCCTTTATAGGCACCTAAAGTGATCAAACTTCCAAGTATAGCTGCCAAAACAAGTACTGATAATTTTTTCATATTTAATAGTGATTTTCTGTTATTCAATGGTATAAATAAAATGAAATAGATACATTTAATTTTTTACCATTTCTAAATTACAAATTAAAAACCATACTTCGCTATATATATTATAACGTTTCCGGTTAAAATTTTGTTAAATGAATTTACGACTCTTTACAATATGTCTTTGATTGTCTAATCGTTAACTTGTTTAATCTATATTTGTAAGTCCAAATATTTACTGATGAAATATACATTTTTACTGTCAATTTTACTTTTTTCCTCCATCCAAATACTTGCCCAACTGACTGGTCAAAAGCCTGGTTTGAAAACACCTTTCAATCAGCGTCCAGAAATATGTCAGCTTACTGGTACTGTTATAGATGAATCGAATGACAAAAGCTTGGAATTTGCAACTGTTGCGGTTCTTTATGCTGGAAATGACAGTTTGATGAATGGTGGATTGTCTGATAAAAAAGGAAAGTTTGCAATTGACAAATTGCGTCCTGGACGCTACAAAATTAAAATTGATTTCATTGGATATGAATCTAAAATAATTGACAATGTAATGTTGAAACCCAAACAAGGTGAATGTGCCATTGATTTAGGAAAAATACCTGTTTCTACTGGAAATTTAAATTTGAATGAAATTGAAGTTACCGCTGAAAGAAATTTTCTTCAAAACAATTTGGATAGAAAAAGTTACCGCATTGAAAAATTGGCTACCGCTGATGGAAGTTCTGCGACTGAAATTTTAAAAAATATTCCCTCAGTTGAGGTGGATATTGATGACAACATCAGCTTAAGAGGCAATCAAAATGTTACCGTTTTGATAGATGGAAAACCTTCAAGCTTAACAGGTGCAGGTCGCTCTGCCATTCTCGATCAGATTCCAGCCAACTCTATAGAGTCTATTGAAGTTATCACAAATCCATCTGCAAAATTTGACCCAGATGGCATGTCGGGAATTATTAATGTTGTTCTCAAAAAAAATGCACTTCAAGGCTTGAATGGTTCTGTAACTGTTGGTGCAGGAACGGGTAATAAATACAATGGCTCTCTTAATCTTGGATATAGAACCAAAAAAATCAATCTTTATACAAACTATGGTTACAATTATCGTGAAAGATGGGGAAAGGGTAATAGTGATAATGAATTGACCAACGATCCAGAAAACATCTTCCAAAATCAAAATAGCAATTCTACTAGGCGGAAGGAATCTCATTTAATTAAAGGAGGGGCTGACTTTTACCTTTCACAAAAATCAATCTTTGGACTTTCTGCAACTGTCAATACCAGCGAAGGAGATGATGACGGAAATGAACGCACTGTAGAAAAAATTGGGACTGAACTCTCCAGAGATTTTAATCGAATTGAAGCAGAAATAGAAGAGGATCAAAGCATTGATATAAATGCATTTTTCGAACAAAAGTTTAAAAAGAAAAAACAAGAACTGATAATTAGCGCAAATCATTCAAGATCGAAAGGTGATGAAAAAAATGAATACACACAAATTTACAATGTTTTTGATACGCAGACTTTGTTTGAAAATTTTTATACCAATACTAAGAATCAAGTTTCTACTATTCAAACAGATTATACACATCCAATAACCGAAACCAGTGGTTTGGAATTGGGTTACAAATCTATTTTCAGAACAATTGAAAATGATTTTCAGGCAGAATTATTCGATCACGAACAACAAAAATTTAATCCCAATACCCTACTCAATAATAGATATGAATACAATGAAGGAATTCATGCAGTCTATGGTCTTTATACTCACAGCATTGGCAAGTACAGTATTAAAGCAGGTTTGAGAGCAGAACAAGCTCTAACAGAATTCCAACCTAAAGACAATCCTTCCGACAGCATTTATACCAATAACTATTTTAGTATTTTTCCTAGCGTGTTTCTCACAAGAGATTTGGGAGATCGCAAGAAAATTCAACTCAGCTACACCAAACGGATCAATCGTCCTAGAACAAGACAGTTAAATCCATTTATAAACTATTCTGATCCTACAAGTTTAAGAAAGGGCAATCCCAGACTAAACCCTGAATATATAGATGCCGTAGAATTGGGTTATGAGCAAAAAATAAAAGCATTCAACATAAGCACTTCTATTTATTATAGATATGTGGATAATATGATGCGGAGAGTAATCAACCAAATAAATGCAACTACTACTGAACTTACTTTTAATAACTTTGACAATTCTCAATCATACGGTATTGAAACTGTAATCAACGGACAACTTTTTGATAAATGGAGAAACAACTTCAGCTTCAATCTCTTCAGAACCATTACCAATGGCGAAAATTTAGAAGAAAACCTCAATGCAGATGCATTGGGTTGGAATTTAAAATACATCGGAAACATTGCTTTGTGGCAAGGAGCTGATTTTCAAGTGATGGTATTTTACAATTCTCCAAGAGATATTCCCAATGGCAGAATAAAACAATTCGTCTGGTCCGACCTTGGATTCAAACAAAAATTTTGGAAAAATAAAGCCTCCTTAAGTTTAAGCATTCAAGATATATTTGATACCAGACAGTTTTCTATTGATGTCATTAGACCAACAATCATAAAATCTTTTACAAGAAAAAGAGAATCGAGAATTGCCAATTTGACTTTTACTTACAGGTTTGGCAAGCAAGATTTCTCTAAACGAAAAAAGAACAGAGGAAACCGTCAAGGTGGTGGTGGTTTTGAAGATGCAGGATTTTAAATATCTATGATGATTTAGAGCTAAACTTTGTAACTAGTTACTGAGTTCTTCGTAAGTTATACATATAATAAAATTTTTATGATATGCCTTACGACGTAATCTTTTTCTGCTTCTTACTGTTACTATCGTTTTATTCATTTTTGATGCTTATTGCAGGCAAAAAAACTAAATCGAAATAGTATACCTCCCTATTGACTTGATTAACCTATTATTTTTTTTCAAGTCCAATGAAACATTCTGAGTTCTGTGTAGTCTTACAAGAAACAATTCTTAATACTATGCGATTTTTAACATTCAGTTTAGCACTCTTATTTATCAGTTTTATCGGTTTGTCCGCACAAGATGTCAGAGACGTAGAATTGGCTACGACCAAAGACAAAATCATTGTTACATATAATTTGTTTGGTAAAAAGAACAAAGATTACCAAGTCGATTTACTTTTCAAAAAGCCTGATGGTTCTGAAATTCGCCCAAAAGCTTTGACTGGAGATATTGGAAAAAAAGTACAATCTGGAAAGGGCAAATCAATCGTATGGGATTTGTATAAAGATATTGATGAGTTATCAGGTTCTATAGAACCTATAATAAAGGTACAGGAACCTATTCAAAAACCTGTTTCCAATGCGCAAAAAGTATCCACCAAAAAATTTAACAGAAAGAAAAACAATACGATAAGAACTGTTTACAAAATTGCTTGGGGGAAAACCAGGGTTTCTGCCAATCAAAATAGTCTTGCTTATGATAGAAAAAAAGGCTTAGAAACAGGATTTGGAGTTCGTTGGAATGCTGCAAAAAGCTTTTACATTCAACCAGAATTGTTATACAAAAAACATGTTTATAAGCAAGATGTAGCTGGTGCAAATCAAGAGATAAACCTACATACCAATAAATTGCATTATGTAAAAGGACAGCTAATGTTTGGTATCAGTCCTTTCAATGGAGGTTTGTATTTTAATGCTGGACCTTATGCTTCACATATGTTCGCTGCCAGAAGAAAAATTCAAACAAATACTGATTCTAATACAATTAACCTATTTGAAACAGGCAATCCGTTCGACAAATTAGATTATGGATACAGCCTCGGTGCAAGTTTGGACCTAAATAGAGGTGGATTTGTTTTCGGCTTCTTATTCTCAGAAGGACTGAACAACATTATTGATAATGAAGCGTATACAGATGTAATTACAAATAATTCACTAGAGTTAAAAAACCGTTCATACAATTTTTATGTAACTTTCGGTTTTTAATTAGGTCTTCCAATAAAAACGTCTGATGCAAAACCTATTATTTTCTTTATTTTTTGGATTGATTTTATTTGTTTGTAATATTTCTTTAACTGGTCAGGTAAATGTAAATTTTCCTAAAAAAGACAAAGAAGAACTCACAAAAATCAGAACTTCTAATATTGATTTATCTGGTATTTGGCAAATAGAAATCTCACAAAAAGATTGGCCTGGAATGCCAGTTTTTGAGGATGATGACAATGGAATTGCCACTGCCAAAATTGAACATATTGGAAATAGAATTACAGGCAGAGTAAGCTGCAATGCAAGATTTGCTGACAAACTTGGCTCACTGCATTATGAAAAAGAATTTTCTGGTTCTTTTGATGGAGTTACCTTTTTCTATAAAGACAAAAAGGTAAACGGATACCGAAACAATCACAAAACGATGAGAAGGTTGGAGACTTGCTTGAAAACCGCCGAGCTCGAATTTTTTATTAAAGATGACCATTATTATATGGAAGGATCTTGGTCAGGATATGGACATATTTCTGGTGGTCCTTGTTCGCCAGGTAAAATTTTGATGAAAAAATTAAACCCTGATGTCTCTGAAAAAGAAATTCAAACATTCGATGTTTTGTTTAGTAAATTAACTCAGAAAAAGAAAGACATTGTTATTCGTAAAAATAAGCAAACTGTCAAAAAACTGAATGGACGAAAAGTTTCTGAAGGCAAACAGGTTACCATTAGATCCAATTATATTACGATAGAAGTTTATGATCACAAAAAAAATGACGGTGATATTATTTCTTTAAATTTTAATGGAGATTGGATTTTAAATGAACATGAAATTGAGAAAGAAAAACATGTTGTTGATGTTTTTATAAACGGAGATAGGGATAAAAATTTTCTAATTCTGTACGCTCACAACCTCGGAAATGTGCCGCCGAATACCGCTGGTATCATCATAGATGATGGACATCGCAAACAACGCTTTACGCTTAATTCCGACCTTAAACACAGTGACATCCTTTATTTTAATGTTAAAGAGCCAAAGAAAAAATAGGCAGTGGTTGCATTCAATATCTAAAAATTGAGTAAGTTTAGTATTCTAAACTCAAAACGAAAATTTGAATGAGAGAAATTCAATTTAGGTCTGCCGTCGTAAGTGATTTACCTACCCTACTCGAATTTGAACAAAAAATTATAAAAGTAGAACGCCCTTTTGATGTTACGCTCAAACCTGATCCTATTTCTTATTATGATTTAAAAGAGATGATTCTTTCTGATCAGGCAGAAGTATTTGTTGCAACAGCAGGCGATCAAATTGTTGGATCTGCTTATGCAAAAATCAAAGAAGCGTTACCTTATTTGAATCATGAAAATTATGCTTACCTGGGATTTATGTACGTTGTACCTGAATATCGCGGGCAAGGGATCAATGGCAAAATTATTGACGAGATAAGCATTTGGGTTAAAAGTAAAAATCTAACGGAGTTGCGTTTAAATGTGTATGATCAAAATCATACTGCAATTAGAGCTTACGAAAAAGCTGGTTTTGAAAAACACATTACTACAATGAGGATTGATATTGGTAAAAATGAATAATGCAAATTTGAAGTTGTACAAATAAATCATTCCCAATTCAAAAATTTTTCCGCTTGTATTTTCACTATTTGTGGACGCCTGTCATTTAGTTTTTCTTTTGATAAAATGCGCTCGTATTTTTCAAGATAAGACAAAGCCATTTTTTTACTATTGAACATTTCTACAGTATACTTGTGACACAACTTTCTTGAATAGGCATTTACACCATTAATGGCATCCACTAAATCTCCTAACTTATCTGACAACAAACCGACATCCTGATTTACAATTTCAGGTAATGAGCCATAAGGGGTTCCAAAAACGGGACAACCATAGTACAAACTTTCAATTATTGCCAAACCAAAAGGCTCGTGCCATCGAACTGGAAATAGTAAGCCTTTAGACCCGTTTATCAATTTATCTTTTTCCGCTCCACCAACCATTCCAAAAAAATTCACTCTAGATGAAAAGGTTAATCGCAAACCCATATTAAAATTAAAACGCTGCCCGCCTAACACATTCAAACGCTCTGATTTAGTCTGCTTAATCACATCAATTGCTCCTTTAACGTTTTTTACTCTCCAAGCAGCCTTTCCTAAAAAATGAAAGTACTCTCGCTGCACACTCCAATCAGGTTTTTGATAATCTGACCAATCCAATCCATTGTAAACAAAAGAATCAGAACCATACCTACTAGCGTGATTTTGTGAAACGAATACCGAGTTTTGATCATACTTTCTATCATCATTTGAGTTTCCATGTATGGTAATCAAATAAGGCTTTTCAATTTTTTTTAAATTTTCTGGCGTAAAATTGAAATGAACCAAGTCTATTTCTTCTGGAATTTGCTCCAAAATATCCTTGCTTTCATCAATAGGAATAACGCTGCCAAAATCACATACGGAACCTGCCTTCACTAAGTAAGTAACTTTATGCCCTAGTTTTGCCAGCTCTTTACCTAAGTACCAAATTACTCTTTCAGTTCCCCCATACAACTTTACAGGAATCAATCCTTTATTTACAATCAATATTCTCATGACAATTGCAATTGTAAGATAAGTAAAATTTGCTTCGATTTTAGATAAAATTGAGCGGTGTTGCTGTATAATTGGCAAGGTTATTGGAAGTCATCACTTCAGTCCAAAAAAAACTACAATATTACTCAACAATCAATTTCTGAACTTGGCGGTTTTCTCCATTAACCAATTCCAATAAATAAATGCCTGATTTTAAGTTGCTGCAATCTAACATGTATTCATTTAGACCTTGCTGAGCATTGATGTTTTTTTGTTGGATTAATTTTCCAGAAATATCCATCAACCTGTAATGAACTTGGTTTACATTCTGACTAATAAACTGGATGATACTTTGCGACCGAGTTGGATTAGGAGATAGCACAAATTTATTTTGTTCAGCAATCATTGTATTTAGACCAGTATCAACAGTGTCTATTGGTTCATTTACAATTATGGAATCAGAACAAATTGCGATGAATTGTTCATCTATTGTAAATACGCAAGAACCATCATTATTGCTAATGGATGCTTGAATTCCTTTTTCAATTAAATTATGATGAACACAAAAAGATTTCCTAATGTTTGGAGTAACTTCAAGAATTGAATCTACAGGTTCAGTAAACTGCACTGTTAATTGTTCTGCATTCCCTTCTAAAGTAAAGCAATATGAAAAGGTTGAGTCAGTTTGGCAGTGGAAATTCAGGATTACATCAATATCTTTACATCCTCCAAAAACTATAGTTTTCGTATAAAAGAGACAGCTGCTTATCAATTTTAGTTGATAGACATTTGAACCCAGGTTGTTTAAATCTGTAATAGTATTTCCTTCTATATCTGTTAATTCAATATCATAAGACTCTAGAGGTTCTCCTGAAATTGGATTATTTTCTAAAATATTAATAACTCCATTTGATTGTCCGTCAGAATTGTATTGAACACCTATCCAAACTTCATGATATTCAGAACCATCTAATGTTATTTTTTGGAAAGTTTGACAACCATTATTATCAGTAATATGAACTACATAGTTTTCCGCCAGAAACTTAGATCCATACAGAAGGTCGTTAAAACTGTTTATGGAATAAAGGCTATCTATTGAATAACCAATTCCTAATTTATTCCCAAAAGGGTCATACCAAACAATGTTTTCTTCGGGTAATTCTTCTTCTAAAGAAATGCTAATAATACCAGTTCTAGGCAATGCATATTCATCATTTTCAATTAAGCTATCATTTTCAATATCATAATAATTAATATTCCAGCTACAAAAAGAACTTGTATATAGATCTGAAACTTGAGGACCATTTTTATCACTAAGTACAACTTTTTCTGTGTAAGATGTACTGCTTCCTAAAGAGTCAATTGTTACTTGATAGTAATAAATACCTGAAGAAAGATTTTCAATTGAACATCCTGCGCCAATAACTCCCATGTCTTTATTGAAATAACTTATTTCATAGGGGAAAGTATTATTTACAGATACCTGAATGCTGCCATTGCTTTGTCCACAGTCAGATTCAATTATTTGTTCGCAAATTAATTTATCAGTACAAGGAGGTACATTTTCACAAACTGTAGTATTTATTTGTATTTCAAATGTTTGACTACATCCAAAATTATTTTCAATATTAATTGAATGTGTTCCTACTCCTAAATTATTAATGGTTTTTTCATTAGAGTAATAAGCCTGACCAATATAATAATTATTATCTTCATGTTGAATGTTAAATGGAAAAGCAGACAAAAAATTCCAAAAATATTGAGGCTCCGCCAAAATATCATAAGGCAGTGGAGTAGTAATATAAATGCTGCCATCATTGGCATCTGGAGTAGTAGGTGGAGTAACCTTGACTTCTAGTTCATAATGACCATCACCAGGCACTTCAAATATTTCAAAAGTTTTACAATTATCAAGCCCAGTTATTTCAGCATAATAAATAGAGGTGTGTCTATAATCATTATATCTAGCTAATGCATAACTAGCATCTACATTTAAAATCGCCAAACCGCTTCCAATGTGATTGCCTTCATAATCGTACCAAGCAATATTTTCTGGTGGAAGCTCTTCCTCTAATTCAATATTTATAAAGCCATCAGCAAAGTTGATTCCTCGATATTCAAGCGTATAATTATTTTGGACAATAAAATTATAGATATCCGAAAAGTCCTCAACCAAATTCATAGAACAACTTTCTGGTTTAATGGTTGTATTTGCGATTTTGGGTCCACCTTTGTCACTCATTGGAATAACTTTAAGGCCAATACCTTCCCTTCCAATAGGTAGTGAAAAAGGAAAATCCCTCTCAAAAAAATACATTCCAGCAACCAAGTTATCAAGAGAATCTCCCATACTTATTAAGTTGTGTTTAGAGTCATACCACATTCCTTCTATTTCAGACAATAATTCAGGGTCATCAATTTCATATTCTAAACTGGAAAAATCTAAATAAATGTGTCCATTGTTTTGACCACAATCAGGTTGAACAATATCTTCATTGTTTGAATAATATTCAATTGTAGGTGAGTAAGATGGCTGAATCCACTTTAATTCAAAAAGGCTAAAGCCCATTTTCTCCGCCCATAAAGGCAACTCCTCAAAAGCCATATCTTTCAAGTATGCATTGTTCATTTCTTTGGCAATATGGTGAGCCAGTTCAACTTCACCACTTTCCCGTAAGATGTGTCCAACTGCGCAAGCTGTATTAAAATCATCAATGAAATATGGGATGGTAATTGAGTGATGTAAGTTTTTAGGAAAAACTCCTTTTTGCCAATAAGCTCTTAAAATATCTAAACCTTTAGCTCTGTTCTTTTTTTGTTTTTCGGTTAAATGTTTTGGTGGATTTTTCCTGAGGTGCGTTTCCACCAATTCTAAATGCAGCTGAATTAAATTTTCGTGATTTTGAAATACTAACTCTTTTTGAAAAAGTGGATTTTCAACATGAACTTGCGACCATTGTTTGTTTAGCTGTTCGAGTTGCTGATACAGAGTTTCTGCATTTAAAGATGCAGTACAAATAGTGTTTAAAAGCAATACAAGGCAAAAATGCATTGCAGGGGTAATTACTTTATTCATAATTTTTGGGACCTTAAAATCAAATAATACTATAATACGTTGTTAGTAAAGCTACTAAATTTCAATCTAATTTGCAATTCAAAGGCCATCATATTATTTCTTTTTTTTATCAAAAAAACCCGAAACACTTTCGTGAATCGGGCTTTGGAAAACGCTAAATTACCTATTAAATAATACCAATAGGCATTTTTTCATAACAGGTCTGGAATAGTCTTAAACTAAAAAAAGTTGTTTCCAAAAAAAGTTAATACACGGTAATCTATAAATGTATTTATAGCTTTTAAAATTTTATGATTGTCTTTCTTAAAAAGCAAGCTCGCCAAAGGCGAGCTTGCCCTGTATGGAAAAAACTAAATCACCCACATGACCATTGGTCTAAAAAAGAGTTTTTATATACTTTGCATTAGATTTATTATTTAAATCAAATGCTGCCATTATTTCGTGTGATCCTCCAACTTGACTGCCTAAAGTTTGTAATGTATGATCGTAAGCGTAGCCTACTTTCAAACCACTATCCATTTTATAAGCAAACTGGAAATTCAAAGATTCAGGTTTAGAAATTTCATTACTTCTGTATGTCACACCAAACCATGTTACATCTTTAAATACTAAACTTAAATTAATATCCAACTCCAAAGGTGCTTCTGCTGGAATGTATTGAACCAAAAGTGCTGGTCTCAAATCTAGTACATCTGGTTTCAACATTATATTACTACCCATTGTGAAAATATACTCTCTGTAATTTCCTCTCAAGCGAGAAATTGAATGAATATTGTTTTCTTTTTTCTGGTAAGTTAATAAGTGGGGAATAGAAAAACCAACATAGTAATCTTCGTTATAATAAAGCAACCCCGCTCCAAAGTTTGGTAAAACAAACTGTTCATCACTATCAAATGATCTATCAATTACGCCATCTTCGGGAGTATCTATTGAAGTTAGGTTAGAGCTAAAAAAGCTCGCTCCTCCTTGAAGACCAGCAGACAGTTTACCTTCTCCAAGATCTATTTTGTATGCATAACTTCCATATACATTTGTTCTTTGGTCTACACCGATTTCATCGTGTTCAACCATCAATCCTAAACCGACATTGTCTTTTCTTCCAAAAGCATCATTTACACCTACAAAAAGTTGCTTTGGAGCATCCTCAAATTGTATCCATTGGTTTCTATAAAATGCAGTTATATTCAAATTTTCTTTGGCACCAGAGAATGCTGGATTGTAGCGCATTCCGTTCATCATAAATTGACTGTATCTGGTATCTTGTTGTGAATTGAGTGACATAGAGCTTCCCAATACAACAAGGAACAAAGCCATTGTTGTTAATAATATTCTCATTACTTTTATTTATAAAGGTTTATAAACCAGATTATAATATTCTATTTATATGTAAAAAAGCTCTTACCTTTTTTATATTAAAAATAAATACAATCTGTTTAAAATTTCTGCTGTATCAAACAGCATTACACTTCATTTAAAATTTAAGAATTTCCTTTTAGTGAGCTAAAAATCACTATCAAAATCATCGCTAAAATTTCTCCAAACATGATTAAAGTTTTTATGGGTTAATATGTTAAATTTTTTATTTGGTTTCCTTTTTAATAAAGAGGAGGAAGATTAGCATTCCCCTCCTCCTCTTTTACATCAATCATTAATTAAAATATCTACAAACTATCTAATTGACTAGCTTTGAAACTAGTATTCTATTCTAATACTTCCTGTCTTCTCAATAATGCTTTCCCCTTTGGTAATTGTCATTATATAGAAGTAGGTACCTTCAGCTACATAATCGCCTTGAATGCTTTCACCATTCCAAGCTTCCGTATTTCTGTATTCATCATTGTTATAAACTGCTTCTCCAAATCTATTAAATATTTTGAAAGAAACTTGATGATCAGAGAAACACTTATCCAAATCATCTACAGTAAATCGCTCATTAACACCATCACCATTTGGTGAGAATCCAGTAGGAATTCTCAAACCTTCGCAAGGCTTATCGCCAGCTACTTTCAAGCTTACCGTTGTTAAATCGCAATCTGCACCGCAACAAATTTGATATGTAAAGGAGACTTCCCCTGTAAATCCAGGTTGTGGTTCATAATTTATGATTCCATCATTTGATACAGAAACAAATCCTTCTGATGGCGAAGATACAATTACAACCATTGGCGTACAACCAGTTGGGTAAGTATCATTAGCCAAAACATTAATTCCGATTATATCTGTATTCACTATTGTCAAACTATCAATATTTGCATTTAAAGCTGTTGTTGTTCCTGATACATTCACATAAATTACTGCTGTTGCTGTTCCGCCATTTCCATCACAAACGGTGTATGTAAAGGCATCTACTCCTACAAAACCTAAGTTTGGTGTGTAGGTAATCAAGCCATTCGCAACAGTGATTGTTCCATTTAATGGGACTGTAGTTTCACATATGGTCAACACATCTCCATCAGGATCACTATCATTTCCGAAAACATCAATCACAATATCGGTATCCTCAGCAGTATCAACTGTATCATCTTCTGCAAGTGGACTATCGTTGTCACAGTCTTCGTCAATTACTATTCTGACTACTATTGTTCTACATTCATTTGCATTACAAGCAGTTATGTGTAACAATTCTTGTCCTTCAAGAGCAAAAGGTGTATAAGAAACACAATTACTACTTGTTATCTCATGAACACAACCAGATACAGCATCAATGTTTGTTATAGCGAATGGTTCTGCTAATCCACAGAAATCATCACATATCAAAACAGGCATTACTGGTTCTGTGCAATATTCTATAGTATCACAAACCTGATTAGGGTTGTTATCAAAGCAATCAAATGGTGCTGTAATAGTTGAACTTGCACATGTTGCAGGTGCCCCCATCGTTGGGTTTGTTACTGTAAAGGTCACATTACCAGTTGTTCCAGTTGTTGCTGAATATGTTGTACCTGTACCACTGTTTCCTAAATTGTCAAACCAAGTTACGACATAATTTGGACAATTATCAATTACTTGGACACTACAACCAATTCCACTTATTGTAAAACCAGCATCTACTTGAGGATAAACTTGAACCAATGTTGTTTCTGATGTAACAGCAATACAATTTCCGTTACCAGAAGTATAAACAGCGTAGAATCCAACAACTTCTCCGTCACAATTATCTGTAGAAACTACAGCATTTGCTGGATCATTTACTGGTGTTCCATCAGTATTATACCATTGAATAGAACCACCATCTGGATTTCCGATTTCTGTGGTCAAACTTACTGTTCCTCCACTACAAACAACACTCGGTACTGCTACAGGAATGCTCAATGTAGGACAAGGTGCATTTCCAGGGCAAGCAAAGTTTGCTGAGAAAGAAGTCGAATTACAACCTACAGGAACACCATTTGTTGTATTTGATACTGTATAAGTTACAACTCCTGTTTGACCAGGGTTTGCTTGATAATTAGCACCTGCTCCAGAATTACCGAAATTGTCTTGCCAAACAATTGAGAAGTTCGAACAATTTGTATTCATAGCAACACTACATCCGTCAGCTGAAACAGTTGCACTTCCACTAATGGTTGGATAAACCTGAACCAAAGATGTCAGTGAAGTAACAGGCGAACAAGCAGGATTACTTGGAGTAAAGATCGCATAATAGCCAAGTGTTGCTCCATTACAATCAGCACTGTTTACCACCACATTATTAGGATCAGCAACAATGCCACCATTTGCATCATACCATTGTAATGTTCCGTTTATATCGGTATTAACATTTACACTCAAAGCAACCACTCCACCATCACAAACAGTAGCAGGAATCGCTTGAGGATTATCAAGAGATACAGTACACTCAACTGGATCTACAGGGCATTCAAATAACCCTGTAAATGTAGCTTGTGAACAATAGCTTGGCGCATTAGGGTTGTTTACTGTAAAGACTACAGTACCACTTTGCCCTGTTGTTGCTATATATGAATCACCCGTACCTGTATTTCCGTATGAATCTGCCCAACTAACATTGTATGTTGAACAGTAATTATTTAATTCTACAAAACAATCATTTGAACTTAATATTGCTGAAATTTCTGGATGAACAACAACATAAGCAAGCTCAGAAGTTACTGTAGGACAATTACTATTTGATGGAGTATATTGCGCATAGTAGCCAAATTGACCACCATTGCAATTATCTACATTGATTGTAATATCATTTATATTGGTTAATGGATTTCCAGCAGCATCAAACCACTGAATGCTTCCACCATCTGGATTGTTTATTCCAACTGTTAAACTGAATGTTTGTCCCTCACAAATAACACTTGGAGAACAAGCAGGGTTTAACAATATTGGACATTCAGTTGGATTTGAAGGGCAATCAAATGAACCATTAAACGTACCAGAAGCACAAGCTCCTGAAGCACTTGTATTACTTATTGTAAATGAAACGGAACCAGCTTGACCAGGAGCAGCATTGTATGTTGCACCGTTTCCAGTATTTCCTAAATTATCCGACCAAACCACATTGTAATTGGTACAGAAATCACTCAAGTAAACTTGACAGTCTGATGAGTTTACATTAGCTGTTATTTCTGGATAAACAGTTACATTTACCACATTGGATGTAATTGTTGAACATTGTGCATTTGTAGGAACCAATACTGCATAATAACCAGCAGTTAATCCATTACAATTGGCACTTGCAACACTTACATTGTTAGGATCAGCTACTGCAAAACCACTTTGATCATACCAAGTCACTGTTCCTGCTGTTGCATCACTTACTGCTATTGATAATGAGAATGATTCACCATTACAAACTACAGTTGAAGAAACTGCCGGACTTCCCAATGTTGGACATTCTACTTGAGCAGGACAATCGTAAGTTGCAGAATAAGAAGCTGTATTACATCCAGCTAATGCACTTGGGTTCGTTGCTGTAAAGACAACTGTACCTGCTGTACCAGTTCCAGCGTTATAAGTTGTTCCTGTTCCTGTATTGCCAGCTCCATCTGTCCAAGTTACATTGTATGAACAATTGGTACTTAAGCTCACTGAACAAGTTCCGTTATTTGTTTGTGCCAGAATTTCTGGATAAACAGTTACATATGTCAATGCTGTTGTGACAGCTGGACAGTTTGCATTTGCAGGTGTATATTGTGCATAGTAACCAGCAGTGTAAGCACTACAAGTTGTATTACTCAAGGTCACACTGTTTGGATTTGCTACGGCTGTTCCATTTGCGTCATACCATTGTATTGTTCCACCATCTTCATTGGCTGTAAATGCTGACAAGCTGAATGTTCCTCCACTGCATATTTCAGAAGGGCTGCAAGATGGACTTGCTATTTGCGGACATTCTACTTGTGCTGGACAATCATAAGTTGCAGAGTAAGAAGCGGTATTACATCCTGATAATGCACTTGGATTTGTTGCTGTAAACACAACTGTTCCTGCTGTGCCAGTACCAGCGTTGTAGGTTGTTCCTGTTCCTGTGTTTCCTGCTCCATCTGTCCAAGTTACATTGTATGAACAATTGGTACTTAAGCTCACTGAACAAGTTCCGTTATTTGTTTGTGCCAGAATTTCTGGATAAACAGTTACATATGTCAATGCTGTTGTGACAGCTGGACAGTTTGCATTTGCAGGTGTATATTGTGCATAGTAACCAGCAGTGTAAGCACTACAAGTTGTATTACTCAAGGTCACACTGTTTGGATTTGCTACGGCTGTTCCATTTGCGTCATACCATTGTATTGTTCCACCATCTTCATTGGCTGTAAATGCTGACAAGCTGAATGTTCCTCCACTGCATATTTCAGAAGGGCTGCAAGATGGACTTGCTATTTGCGGACATTCTACTTGTGCCGGACAATCATACATTGCCGAGAAAGAAGCTGCGCTACAGTTTCCAGGAGCATTAGGGTTACTAACTGTATAAGTTACCGTTCCTGCTGTTCCCTGTGTTGCTGTATATACAGCACCTGTTCCAGTATTTCCTAAAGCATCTACCCAAGAAACATCGAAAGTACAGTTTGTTGTTAAACTTACTGAACAAGTTCCGTTGTTTGCTTGCGCTGTTATTTCAGGATAAACGGTTACATAGGTCAATGCTGTTGTGACAGCTGGACAATCTGCATTTACAGGTGTATATTGAGCATAGTAACCAGCAGTGTAAGCACTACAAGTTGTATTGCTTAATGTTACACTATTTGGATTTGCTACGGCTGTTCCATTTGCATCATACCATTGAATTGTTCCACCATCTTCATTAGCTGTTATTGCTGACAGGCTAAATGTTCCGCCACTACAGATTACAGAAGGCGAACAAGAAGGGCTTGCTATTTGAGGACACTCAACAGTTGCAGGACAATCAAATGTTCCTGTAAATGAAGCTGTGTTACAATTAGCTGGAGCGTTTGCATCTGTCAAAACGAATGTTACTGTTCCCGCTGTTCCTTCTGCTGCATTATAGAATGCTGTATTTCCTGTATTCCCTAAATCATCTGACCAAGAAATATTGTAAGTACAATTAGAACTCAAAGTAACGCCACAAGTTCCGTTGTTTGCCTGAGCAGTAATGGCAGGATAAACAACTACATTTGTAACACTTGATGTTACTGTTGCACAATCTGAATTTGCAGGAGTATATATTGCATAATAACCAACTGAAAGCGGATTACAAGATGTATTAGAAGCCGTTAAATTACTAGGATCAGAAATAGCCGTTCCATTGGTATCGTACCACTGAATGCTACCTCCATCAGCATTAACAATCTGAGCTGACAAACTGAACAATTCACCACTACAAATCGCAGCAGGTGCTACAGCAGGATTGATGATTTGCGGACACTCAACAGGCTCAGCGCAATCGTAAGTACCTTCAAAAGTACTTGCATCACAACCAGCAACACCATTTACATTAGTAATGGTAAAGTTAACCGTACCAGCCGTTCCTTCTTGAGCAACGTATGTTGTTCCCGTACCTGTATTTCCATCAGAGTCAGCCCAAGTAACATTGAAGTTAGAGCAGTAATCTGTCAATACAACTTGACAGTCAGCACTTGTTACTGTTGCTGTAATTGCAGGATAAACAACAACTGAAACTGGCGTTGTAATAACCTCAGTACAATCTGTTGTCGCTGGAGTATAAATTGCATAATAAGAATGTGTTGAACTACAATCTGTTTCATTTAATACAACATTTGAAGGATCAGCTACAACTGTTCCATCTTGTGTGTACCAAGCAAGCGAACCACCATCACCATTTATAACATCAACAGTAAGTGCTATGCTTGAGCCAGAACAAACTGTTGGGCTGCTTATAGCAGGAGTTCCTAAAGTAGCACATTCTATTGCTATTGTTATCTCAGCAAAATCGTGATCATCTTCATCACCATTGCTGTTGTTTATTTCATCATCTTGTGCTGTACCATCGTTAGAGTTATCTCCA
>JAHDGP010000001.1:0-43280 GCA_020627525.1 Bacteroidota bacterium | reverse complement strand
AGGAGTTGAATCTATGTCACCTTGTAGATTTCCATCTTCATCTTCGGCAGAAGTGATTTCAGCATAATTTCTTATAGTTCCAGCAAAGTTTGCTGTTACAGTAAATGTAATATCAACCGTTGTTGAACTGTTTGGCAAGATAGGACCTGCAACTGTTGTAGTAACTGTTGTTGCTGTACCACTCCAATTTGAATCGTTTAAAGTTAAACCAGTTGGAATATAATCAGAAACAACTATGTTCTGAGTTGTTGCTTGACCTTGGTTGTAAACTGTGATTGTATAAGTAACTTGATCACCAACATTTACAACTGCATTTTGACCAGCCGCCAAAGTTTTTTGTAATGCTAAATCAAAAATCACTTCTTTCGTACAATCAAAGTTTGCTGTAAATGTAGCAGAAGCACAGGCATCTGGTGTTCCAGCTGTATTGTTTGTTACAACAAATGTTACTGTTCCAGCTGTGCCTTCTTCTGGTAAATAGGTATCACCCGATCCAGTATTTCCTAAATCATCAGACCAAGTAATTTCGTATGCATCACAGTTGTTTAAGTTTGATAAATAAACTTCACATTCCTCCACAACTGGAGTTGCTGTTATTGTTGGATAAACGTGTACATATGTTGAAGCAGATGTCAACTCTGAACAAGAAGTACTTGCAGGAGTATACACTGCATAATATCCAAATACCTCGTCACCACAAGTAGCAGTTGAAACAACTACACTGCTTGGGTCTGTAACTACATTGTTGTCTGCATCATACCAAACCAATGAACCGCCGTCATCATTTGCAACATTAATGTTTAATGATACCGTCTCACCATCGCAAGCATAAGCTGGGGTTGCTGTTGGATTTGTCAAACTAGGACAATCTCCACAAGTATAATCAACAGAGAAGAAATTATATTGACAGTTAAGTGGAATTTGACCAGTTGTTGGATTATAGATAGTAAAGTCTACAAATCCTGACTCACCAGCATTTCCTACAAATACATTTCCTTCACCTGGTTTACCATTTGAATCAACCCAGTTGACCCAGAAGTTTTCACAGTAATTTGTGATGGTAATATTACATCCATCCGTCTCAATATCGTAAGAAATTTCTGGATAAACATTTACAGAAACCGTAGCAGTATTTATATCAGGGCAGTTTGCATTTCCAGAAATATATGCAGCGTAATAATTATGAATTTCAGTATCACAAGAAGTATTTGTCAAAGTTAATTCTGTTGGATCAACTTCGTTTCCAGCTTGATCAAACCAAGCTAAAGTTCCACCATTTCCATTTGTTAACTCAACTGTTAATGTTACTGATTCACCAGAACAAATATCAGTTGAAGAAATAGAAGGCGTTCCCAATTGTGGGCATTCAACTCCGTCACAACTATAACCTGAAGTAAATGTTTGACTCAAACAATTTCCTGTCGCACCAGTATTGGTTACATTAAATGTAACTGTTCCTGTTCCACCGTCACCTAGGAAAGTGTCTCCATTTCCAGTATTTCCAGAATCATCATACCAAGCAATATTGAAATCTTCACAATAGTTTTCAAGTGTTACCTGACAATCGCTTGTAACAACGTCCGCAGTAATTTGAGGATATACAGTAACATATGTCAATTCTGTTGTAACAGTCGCACAATCAGTATTTCCTGGCGTATATTCCACATAGTAACCAAAGGTACCACCTTCACAAACATCCAAATCCAATACTATATCAGCAGTATTTGTAATTGGATTTCCTGATTCATCGTACCATTGTAAAGTTCCACCATCTAAGTTGTTAAATCCAACAACCAAACTAAATGCTTCTCCTTCACAAATCACTGGAGGACTACAAGCAGGTTGGAAAATTGTTGGGCAATCAATACAAGCATAATCAGTTGTAAATGTATTTGATTCGCAGCCTTCCATTCCATTTGGATTGGTAACTGTAAATGTTACAGAACCACTCTCGCCATTTGCTCCTGAGAATGCATCACCTGTTCCTGCGTTTCCTAAATCATCAGTCCAAGCAATGTCAAAATCAGCACAATATCCATCCAAAGAAACATTACATCCATCAGAAACAATTTGTGCATTTATTGATGGATAAATAGTCACATATGCCGTTTCAGAAACAGCTACAGGACATTCTGCATTTGCAGGCGTATATTCTACATAGTAGCCAAACTGACCACCTGTACATTCATTTATATCTAAAACAATATCATTTGTCGAGTAAATTGGTGTTCCATCTTCCGTATACCATTGAACGGTACCACCATCCAAGTTTGAAATTGAAACAGCCAAGCTGAATGACTCTCCTTCACAAATATTAGAAGGGCTACAAGCTGCATTTGCTATTTCCGGGCAAACAGGGCAATCGTAGTTTGCCTCGTAAGTATTGCTCAAGCAAGCTCCTGGAACACCAGATACAGGATTAGTTACAGTGTATGTTACAACACCAGCAGTACCAGGCATACCAGTATAATCTCCACCAATACCAGCATTTCCTGAATCATCCGTCCAACTAATTACGTGATCTGGACAAGTATTAGTCAATTCAATTGCACAGCCGTTTTCAACAACCTCTGCATTTATTTGAGGATAAGCTTGAACATAAGTCAACTCCGTTGAAACTGTAGGACAGTTTGCATTTACAGGAGTATATTCCACATAGTAACCAAACTGACCACCAGTACAAGCATCAATATCTAAAACAATATCTTGTGAATTTGTAATGGCATTACCAGCTTGATCATACCATTGAAGTGTACCACCATCTAAGTTATTGATTCCAACGTTTAAGCTAAATGCTTCACCTGCACAAATAACAGGAGGATCACAAACAGGATTAAATATTTCAGGACAAGCAATGCATTCATAGTCCGCATTGAAAGTCATTGTTTGACAATGATCAGGAACGCCTGCTGTTGAATTATTTATAGTAAATGTTACTGAACCAGTTCCAGGACCATCTGCCGAGTAAGTTGTACCTACCCCTGTATGTCCTTCACTGTCTTCCCAAGTTACGGGGAAAGATGGACAGTTATCTTCTAATAAAATTTCACATCCATTGTTTTGAATATTTCCAACAATACTTGGATAGATTGTAACGTATGCTAAATTTGTTGTTACAACTTCGCAGTTTGTGTTTGCAGGAGTATATACTGCATAGTAGCCAAACTGACCACCTTCACAAGCATTTATATCAACAACAATATCATTAATGTCCTCAATTAAATTATCATTTTCATCATACCATTGTATTGTACCGCCATCAAGGTCTGTAACAATAACGTTTAGACTAAATGACTCTCCTTCACAGATTACAGAAGGATCACAAGTTGGACTGTATATTAGTGGACAATTTGCACAAGCGTAGTCGTAAGGACCAAACACTTCATTTAAACAGGATGCAGGTACATCTGGATCAGGATTCGTAACGGTGTATGTTACGGAACCTGAAGAACCAGATGTTGCAGTATAACTGCTACCTGTACCTGTATTACCCAAATTATCAACCCATTCGACATTTAAGTTTTCACAATTATTTATCAAATCAATATTACAAGAATTTTCACCAGAAACTTCAGCTGTAATATTTGGAAAAACTGTAACGTAAGCTAGCTCAGAAGTTACACTTCCACAACTTGCATTTGCAGGTGTATAAACTGCATAGTATCCAAAAGAACCACCATTACACTCATCCACATCAACAACGATGTCATTTGTATTTATTATTAAATTATCATTTTCGTCATACCATTGAATCGTTCCACCGTCAAGGTTAGAAATTGCAACTATTAATGAGAAAGGTTCGCCATCACAAACTGTAGGAGGGCTGCACTCTACATTATAAATATACGGACAAGAAGCACTACAGTTTGAAGTAGCTGTAAATGTAGCAGAACTACAGTTATCTAAACCGTTAGGGTTTGTTACTGTAAATGTTACAGAACCATTTTCACCATTTGTTTGAGTAAAGCTATCTCCTGTTCCTGTATTTCCGTTGCTGTCTTCCCAAGTTACGGTAAAGTCCTCACAGTAGTCATTTAAGGATACTTGACATCCACTAGAAACAGCAGTTGCATCTATTGATGGATAAATAGTAACTGTAGCCATCTCTGTTTGAACCGCTGGACAATCTGTATTTGTCGGAGTAAATTCAGCATAGTAGTTCAATACTGCACCTGAACAAACATCATAATTCAAATCGTCTAAAGTCAAATCATTCAACAACACACCTGATTCGTGGTACCATTGAACAGTCCCCCCAACATTGGGTTCAACACTTGCAGAAAGTGGAATTGCCTCTCCATAACAAACAGCTGAAGTTACATCATCATCTAAAGTTATTACAGGACAAGTTGCACAAGCATATGCCGAAACGAAAGTCGCTGTTGCGCAATTGTCGGGAACATTCGTTGCTGTATTTGTTATTACAAAAGTCACGTTGCCAGTTGAACCACCTGCAGCTGTATAAATAGGACCATTTCCAGAATTGCCTTGATCATCTGACCAAGAAATTTCAAAGTCGCCAGTACACAAATTAATGTTGTTCAAAGCAACCGTACATCCTTCAGAAATGATGGTTGCTTCAATCTGCGGATATACGGTTACTGTGGCTATGTCAGAAACCACTAAATCACAATAATCACCTGAAGGAGTATATGCAGCATAAAAGCCGAAACTCTCTCCATTACAATTTTCTGTATTTAAAAATATTTTAGAAGGATCTGGTACTAAGTTATCATTGCTATCATACCACATAAGAGATCCACCATTGTCATTTACTATATTAATATCTAAAGAAATAAAGTCACCTGAACAAATACTCACCTCACTAATTGTTGGATCAGAAAGTGTTGGACAATCACCACAATCAAAATCTTCGTTAATTGTCACAAATTGACATTGTAAAGGTGCTTGAGAAGCATCTGTATTGAAGATAGTAAAAGTTACTGTTCCTTGACCACCTGCTTCCGCAGAATAGCTCGTTTCGTTTCCAGGTTTTCCATAATCATCTACCCAACTAACAAAAAATCCGTCACAGAAATTTGTTATTTCAATCTCACATCCATTATTCGAAACTTCGTAAGAAATTTCTGGATAAATAGTTATAACATTTGTAGTCATTGTCACTGTTGGACAATTGTCATTTACAGAAACATACTCAGCTGTAAATGTCAACTTCATTGATTCACAAGTATTGTTTTCCATAGAAACAGCATTAGGATTAGCAATGACATTTCCAGCAGCATCGTACCATGTTAAAGTACCACCATCTTCATTTATAACATCTGCAATTAGACCAAAACTAGTACCTGAACAAATATGCAACTCGCTTGTTGAAGCAGAAACTATTTGTGGACAAGTATTGGTACAATCATAAGAGTATTCAAATGATTCAGCATTACAATCTGTTGGTGCATTTGCTCTAGAAACTGCAAAAGTAACTGTACCAGTAGTTTCAACCAATGGACTGTATAAATTGCCACTTCCAGTATTTCCAGCATCATCAAACCAAATGATAGAATAACCATTACAATCTGTATTTAATTGAACATCACAGCTACCATCTATTGTGGATATTGTAGCAGTAATATCACCGTAAATATTTATGTTTTGGATGTAAGTACTTGTATTATCACAAGCATCTGTTGCTGTATAAGTTCTTACAACTAATTGATGACTCGCACAATCTGTGTCAAATGTTTCATCGTTAAAATTCAATTCAACAGCAGAACATCCATCCGTAACATTTGGAGCTGGAACGTTTTCAATATCACCCGCACAAATAGCTACATCTAACTCCCCTTCACCTTCTGTAAACACAGGAGCATTTTGATCTCCAATTTTTATTATTTGTTGAATTACATTTACATTTCCACAAGCATCTGTTGCTCTCCAGTTACGGAAAATTGTTTCATCTCCTTCACAAATTCCAAAATTATTTGACTCATCAAATTCCACAGTCACTTCTCCACAATTGTCAAATGCATTTACTATTGGCATTTCAGGAATTGTTCCTCCACAAGCTACTTCATATGGATTGTCAAAAACTACATCGAAAGTAGGGTCTTCGTCATCAGAAACTGAAATTGTTTGAGAAGCTGTAGAAATATTTCCACAAAGATCGGTTGCTGTCCAAGTTCTTATTATAGTAAGGTCACAACCTTCACCATTCGTAATTTCAGCAAATTCTGTCGTCAATTCTCCAGCACAATTATCTATTGCTATTAATTCTGGAGCTGCTTCTAGATCAGAACAGTTTATAGTTATATCAGCAGGCACATCTTGAATTTCTGGTCCTGCATTATCTGAAACAGTAATTGTTTGAGAAACGGAGTTTGTATTCCCACAAAGGTCAGTTGCTGTCCAAGTTCTAATTATTGTATAAGGGCAACCATCTCCTTCCGTTTCTTCTGTCATTTGCATTTGCACATTATCATCACAATTGTCTGAGACAGTTGGCTGACCAGCAGTAGGTATTCCATTACAGTCAACATTTGCTGCTAAAGGCACATTGTTAAAAGTTGGTCCTTCTTCGTCAGTTAAAGTAATAATTTGAGATCTTGAAGTTTCATTTCCACAAGCATCTGTTGCAGTCCAAGTTCTTGTCAATGTGTAAGGACATTCATCATAATTGTATGCTTCTTCAAAATCATATGTAATATCACCACCACAGTTATCAATCGCTGTTACTTCAGCCGCTGCTGGAACAGTTCCACAACTCACTTCTGTATTTGCAGGGAAATTGTCAAAAACAGGACCTTCATTATCTCTTACTGTTATTTCTTGAATTGCAATTGTTTCATTATCACAATCATCAATGACTTGCCAAACTCTTCTTAATGTGTAATTGTTTGGGCAATTGCCATCTACTATATTTTCGTTAAATATTATTTCAGGAGCATCATCACAGTTATCAAAAACCTGTAGTTCACCTGCTTCTGGAATCAAGTCACAACTTGCATTCGTACTTGCAGGTACTCCTGTAATAACTGGCTTTACGTTATCTTCTACAGCAACTACCTGCGTTCTTTCAGCAGTGTTTCCACAATCATCTGTAGCTGACCAAGTTCTCGTTATAATGTATCCACCAGCACAGCTTCCTTCAGTCGTATCAGCAGAATAGACCAACTCTACATCTGAATCACAATTGTCATTTACTTGAACAATAGGTACCTCTGGTGTTTCGCCACAACCAGCAGAAACATTTTCGTCAAACAAACCAGTTAAGTTAGGAGCTTCATTATCAGAAACAGTAATTGTGACATCGTAGGTCTCCCCTTCATTTCCACAAAGGTCTGCCACTTGGTAAGTTAAAACTCTTGTATAATTTGCAGCGCAAGTTGCACTTGTTGTTGTTTCATCATTTATTAAAGTAACTTCTGTTTCACTACAATTATCAGATGCAGTAGGAACTGGCAATGTAAAAGCAGCTACTTCATTACAAGAAAGTGCTACATCCAATGCTCCAGCTTCTTCAACAAAAGTAGGTGCTTCATTATCAGTAATTGTAATAGTTACAATAAATTCAGCATCAGAAACATTGCCACATTCATCTGTAGCGGTATATATATATACTAATTGCGAATTTCCGGTACAACCCATTTCAATAGAATTACTGCCAGTAAGTTCTACTATAGCATTTCCACATAAATCCGATGCTTCTGGAACTGGTATTACATCCGCAACTTCATCGCAAGCATATTCAATATTTAAAGCATTTATTTCAGTTACCCAAACTGGAGGGCTTGTATCACCAATTGTTATTTCAACTGTGAAAGGTTCGCTTTGATTTCCACAAGCATCAACCGCTTCATAGGTAATTGTTCTTATCGAACTGCCTGCACAATCTCCGTCTATAGATGCATCTCCAATAATTTTTACTAAGACATTTCCTTCACAATTATCAGTAGCAACAGGAAGAGGGATGTCAATTTCCACATTATCAGAACAATTAAATGCAAAATCAAGCTCACCAGGATTTGTTGTAAATACTGGTGCTGTATCATCATTTACAGTTATTACTGCTTGATACTGAGCCACATTTCCACATAAATCTGTTGCTTCATAAACAATGGTTCTGGTAAAGCTATTCTCACAAGCACCTTCAACAGTTTCATCTGAGGCTATTTGCACTTGTGCATCTCCACAATTATCAGTTGCCGTTGGTATTTCCCAAGCTTCTATTTCAGAAACACAACTGACCGTTTGATCTAAAGCTCCTGCTGCTAAATCAAAGACTGGCGCATCATTGTCTTGAACAGTGTAAACAATTGAATAAAAAGAAAAGTTATCACATTCATCAATTGCTCTGTATGTAACAGTTCTATTAAAATTGAATGGACAATCCCCAATTTGCTCATTTTCTGTTGAGAAAATAGCAACATCCTGCATATTGCAGTTATCTGTAGCAGTTGGCTCCACTATAACAATATCATCTTCACAACTTACAGTTTGATTCAATTCATTTGCAGATTGATCAAAAACAGGTGGAACCAAATCCAAAACTTGAATACTCAAGCTGAATAAAGCTGTATTTCCTGCTTCATCTTCCGCTTGATAATTAATTATTCTAATAAATTGATTGGGACAAGATCCAGTAGTTGTAATGTCTTCAACTATAGTTAAGGTAGGGTTTGTTGTACAATCATCCATTGGCGTTGGGGGAGTAATCACCACATCCTCCTCACATTCTACATAAACATCTAACGAAAAATATGGCTCTGCAAAGGTAGGTCTTGTGTTGTCTTGCCCTGGTCCGCATTGTGCGTATCCAACTTGAGCAAGTGTAAACAAGAGTCCCACAAAGAACCAAAATTTTCGTAATTGTGTATTTCTCATAGGATAAAAATTAAATTATATATTCTTTTTTATTGTTTTAAAATCTTTAGAAAATCAAAATCAATTTCTAATTTCAGCTTTCTGACCTCAAAGCTAACTGGAAGTTTACCTAAAAAACAGGTAAAATGGCGTCAACTTCTTACCTCCTCAAATCCTTATCATTATCTATAAAATCACCCTACTTAAAAGGCAACCATTGACCTTTTATTAACGTCAATCAAACTCAAAAAAAATGAATATGTTATCATATTGCACAATACTGTTATACTATTCAATCCTAATAATCAGCAGTTTAGTGATAAAATTACTGTAAAATAATAAAAGTCGGGTAAGATTTCAATAATTATCAATGCAATTTGTTTTTTGGCAGAATTAATGAAATTATTACTCGTCCAAGCTTAAATGTTACTGATTTATTTCTATTTTTTCTTACCACCTCAATTACAACGCGTAAGATTTTAGCCTAAAAATTCATTTTTCTAAAAAAAATATAGAAACTGTAAACCATTTTATAGTTTCCTGGGTTTTTAATGTATTATCTTTGTAGCAATGAAAGAATCAGATAAAATCATATCAACTGCTAAGGAGTTATTCTTTAGATATGGAATCAAGAGTATTTCAATGGATGATTTATCCAAAGAACTAGGAATGTCAAAAAAAACGATTTATCAATATGTAGAAAACAAAGAAGATTTAGTAAGACAAACCATTAATGACCATATTGCAAAATCAACCAGTCAAATCAATGATATTTATGAAAACAAATCATTTAATGCAATAGATTTGCTTGTTGAGGTAGCAAAAATTAATCATTCAATATTGAGAAAAATGAATCCATCAGCAGTATTTGATTTAAAAAAGTATTACAAAAACTGCTGGACGATTATTGAAAATCACCATGATGAATTCATTACAGCATATATAAAACAGAATCTAGAATTAGGAATTTCTGAAGGCTTATACAGAAGTGGCTTAAATGTTGATATTATTACTAAGATGTACGTGAGTCAATTGGAGCAAATTACCAATAATGTGTTATTCCCTCCGGACTTATTCAATATAGCAGATGTATATGTTGAGTTCATTAAATATCATGTTTTGGGAATTTCGACAGAAAAGGGAGTTAAATATTTTACTAAAATAATTAAGGATGATGATTGAATAACTTTACAAATTTAACTGTTGCTTTTTGCTTCTAGCTTTGTCAGAAAACCTCATCTTTGCCTTGGTGGGTCTATGTTTTCTGTACTGTAAGAAACAAAAATGAACCAAGCAAAATTGAAAATTCATTTTATCAGCATTCCTAAGTAATGATCATGAATAAGAATACATATATATATGCATTGATTTTAATTTTAATGCAACACTTTTGTTTAGCGCAAAGTGAAAAAGATTCTTTGAGATATTTCAGTTTAGAGGAGGCAAAGGCTTATGCGCTCAATAACAATATCAATATAAAAATAAAAAAAACAGATACGCAAATTGCTGAACAGCAAATGAAAGAAATCAGGGCAACAGGTTTGCCTCAAATTAATGCTAATTTAGATTTCAACCATTTCTTTCAATTACCCACTAACCTGGTTCCAGCTACTCAATTTGGAGATCCTAATGCACCTGAAGATCAATACATAGAATTACAGTTTGGTACCGATAATACAGTAGGGTTTTCTTTGGATGCCAGCCAATTGGTTTTCAGTGGTTCTTACTTAACTGCATTAGAAGCGGCAAAAGAGTATGCAACATTGAGAAATGAAGAAATAACCCAATCTGTAGAGCAAGTTAAATTTTCTGTTTCACAAGCTTATTACGGTGTATTGCTTAACAAAGCACAAATTGAGATTCTCGAAAAAAACAAAAGCAATGTTGAGAAAGTTTTATTTGAAACGACTCAATTATATAAGAATGGCTTTATTGAGCTTTTAGATGTTGATCGTTTAAATTTATCATTGTCGAATTTAAATATTCAAATTGGAACGTCTAAAAGATCATTGTATATGGCAAAAGAAGCTTTGAAATTCCAAATGGGCTATACTGAAAAACAAGACATTGGTTTGTCAGATGGTTTGGAAAAAATTTTACCACTTATAGAAAATGTTATAATTGATGATTCTAGCAAATTTAACCCTAGAACAAAAGTTGAATATAGATTACTGGAAAAACAGGAACTATTGAATGAATTGGATATAAAAAATGTAAAATGGCAAGGGCGTCCATCTTTGTCAGCATTTGCTTCTTATCAGCAAAATTGGCAGCAAAATTCATTGAGCAAAATTGCTGACACCAATTTCTGGTTCCCTACTTTTTTGGTTGGACTTCAGTTAAAGGTTCCAATCTTTAGTGGATTTAAAGGTTCTGCAAATATTGAACAGAAAAAATTAAAAGGCATTCAACTAAAATACAACAAATCTATTTTGGAGCAATCTTTCAACTTAGAACTCAATAAGACAAGAGTTGAATACTTAAGTTCACTAGAACAGTTAAAAAGTCAAAGAGAAAATATTTCTCTAGCAGAAAAGATATACAACACTTCGCTTATTAAATACAAAGAAGGTTTAGGATCTAGCCTTGAAGTAAATGCAGCCGAATCGGAACTGTATCAAACTCAAGGATTGTTTCTCCAGGCTCTATACAATTTGCTAATTGCAAAAACGAACTTGGATAAAGCAAACGGAGTGTTTTGAGTGCTCACTTCGAGATCCTTGGTGAGCTCACTTCGAGTACCTCAGTGAGCGGGAGGGCTTACTTCGAGTACCTCAGTGAGCGGAGGGCTTACTTCGAGTACCTCAGTGAGCGGAGGGCTCACTTCGGGAGCGGGAGTGCTCACTTCGAGTACCTCAGTGAGCGGAGGGCTTACTTCGGGAGCGGGAGTGCTCACTTCGGGAGCGGGAGTGATGAATTTTTAGTTATGAAAAAAAATATAAAATACTGGAATAAATTATTAGGATGAAAAGAAGCATTTATATATTAACATTAATCGGTTTTATTTTGATAGGATTGGGGTCTTGTTCGAATGATACTGAGATTGACACCAGTACGCTTGAAGGAAAACGTGAAGCGCTTACAAAAAACAAAGACAAGGTTGCTGAGTTGAAAGCAGAGATTGAAAAGTTGGAAGCTGAAATTGCAGAGCTCGACCCTTCGTCGGTAAAGAAAGAAAAAGCCTTGAACATTACTACTACGAAAGTGGAGAAAAAAGACTTTGAGGAATTTATTGAAATCGTTGGAAACATTGAAACGAAAGGAAATTATACTGCTACTTCAGAAATTCCAGGAACCATAACTTCAATGAATTACAAAGAAGGAGACGCTATTGGCAGAGGCAGTTTGGTTGCCACAATTGACAATGAGTCTACGCTTAAAAGCAAAGGGGAATTAGAATTGAAATTGAAATTGGCAAGAGATGTTTTTGAAAGACGTGAGCGTTTATGGAAGCAAAATATAGGATCGGAGATCGAATTTTTAACAGCTAAAAACAATGTTGAATCTTTAGAGAAGAGTATTGAAACTTTGGGCACTCAAATTTCAAAAGCCAATGTTTATGCTCCTGCGGGTGGTGTTGTTGAACGAGTTAATTTGCGTCAAGGAGAACTTGCATCGCCTGGTGTTCCGATTATAAATATCATCAGTACTGCAAATGTTCAAGTTGTTGCTGATGTTGCTGAGACTTATTTACCAGTAATTAAAAAAGGGTCAAAAATAAATGTTCACATTCCTTCTTTGAATATGGATCGTGAGGCAAAAATTACTAAAATAGGAACGCTCATTAATCCAAATAACAGGACATTTAAAATTGAGGCAAATATTTCGAATAAAGACAGGGTTTTAAAACCTAATTTGCAGACGATGATAAAAATTTCTCAGTTTAAGGCTGAAGATGCTATTGTTGTCCCAACGAATATTGTAAGAAGAAATGCTGGTGAAGAGTTTGTTTTTGTTATAGAACAAACTCCTTCGGGTAAACGAGCAAAAAAACAAATAATAAAAACAGGAAAATCTTTTGAGGGACAAACGCTTATAGAAGCGGGTTTGACTGGCGACGAAGAATTGGTTGCGGAAGGCGGCAATTTGGTTAAGGATGGTTCACTTTTGAGGATTAGGTAGTGCTTCGACTCCGCTCAGCAACCGTGCTTCGGCTCACTTCGGCTCCGTTCACTTCGGCTTCGCTCAGTGACCTTTGTGAGCTCAGTGAGCTGGTGAGAAAGGAAAAAATAGAAATAGAAATACAAATTGTAATTTATAAAAGGGTATGGAAAAGAAAAGTACGGTAAGAGAGTTTTTTTTAAGTACGTTGGCAATTGACAATGGAACGAGTGTATTTGTGATAGTATTTTTGATTATTACAATGGGCTTGATTTCTTATACCTCTATGCCTAAAGAAAATTTTCCAGAAATAAAAATACCGGAAATTTATGTGGGGTCTGCCTATCCAGGAAATTCGCCATTGGATATTGAAAACCTCATTACTCGTCCTATAGAAAAAGAGATAAATACGATTACTGGGATTGACGAGGTTAGTTCTACCTCTATTCAGGATTTTTCTAGTATCAGTGTTAAGTTTGACTTAAATGTCGATCCAGACAAAGCGTTGCAAGAGGTAAAAGACGCCATCGACAAGGCTGAACTGCCAAATGATTTGCCTGCTGAACCCAATGCTTTAAAGTTGGATTTTGGCAATTTGCCTGTTATGAATATTTTATTATCAGGCTATAATGATATTGATGTTCTTAAAGATTACGCTGAATATTTGCAAGACGAAATTGAAAAGTTTAGTGAAATTTCAAGGGTAGATATTTCGGGCGTTCAGGACAAAGAAGTATCCATCAATATAGATGTACATAAGTTGGAAGCTCGCCAAGTTACGATGCGAGATATTGAAGGAGCAGTTGCCAATGAAAACCTCACCATTTCGGGTGGGGATGTTTTGGCTGATGGTATTAGGAGAAATGTCAGAGTGGTCGGAGAATTCAAAGATGTAAATGAACTTCAAAATGTTATCGTAAAAAGCAGCAAAGGGAACATTGTTTACCTGAAAGATATCGCTTCTGTAAAATTTGATTATGAGGAAAGCAGCAGTTATTCCAGAGGAAATAAACAACCTGTTGTAACGCTGAATATCATTAAGCGTAGCGGTACTAATTTATTGAAAGCTTCAGATAAAGTAAAAGAGTTGATTGCCAAATCTCAAAAAGAAATCTTTCCTGATGAGTTGAAAGTACAACTGATTAATGATACTTCTAAGCAAACGAGGAGTATGGTTAGCAATCTGGAAAACAGTATCATTTCCGGGGTAATTCTGGTGGTATTGGTTTTACTATTTTTCCTTGGATTGAGAAATGCATTATTCGTTGGAATCGCTATTCCACTGTCTATGTTGATGGGGTTTATGATCCTTCAATTTATGGGAGCAACCTTAAATATGATGGTTTTATTCTCCCTTATTCTGGCTTTGGGAATGTTGGTTGACAATGGTATTGTTATTGTCGAAAATATTTATCGACTTATGCAAGAAGGGTATGATCCGTACCGTGCAGCGAAGGAGGGAGCAGGTGAAGTAGCGATGCCGATTATTGCTTCTACAGCAACGACCTTAGCAGCCTTTGTCCCTCTATTGTTTTGGGAAGGAATTATGGGTGAGTTTATGAAGTTTCTACCTATGACATTGATAATTGTTTTAGCATCATCTCTATTTGTTGCATTGGTTGTCAATCCGGTTTTAACCTCTAGATTTATGGTTTTGGAAGATCCAAACGCAAAAAATAATTACACCAAAATATTCTTATCATTTTTATTCTTTGCAGTTATTGCTACCGTTGCCTATTTCTTTGGATTTAAAAACAATAGTGGCGGATTGCGAATTATTGGAAGCTTAGCTGCTATTGTAGCTGTATTGATACTTGTTCAAACGTTCATTTTCAGACCGTTGTCAAAAATATTTTTAGAAACAGCAATGCCTGTACTTGAAAAAGTTTACAAAGGTTTCCTCCGTCTAGCATTGAGTAGTTTCTTACCGTTTTTATTTATGTTTGCAACTGTCCTAATGTTGATTGGTTCTTTAGCTCTATTCGTATCCAGTGAACCCAATGTTGTTTTATTTCCAGATGGTGAGCCCAATCAAATTTTTATTTACAATGAATATCCCATAGGAACTGATATTGAAAAAACAAATAGAACAACCAAGGAAATAGAGGACATCGTAATTGAAACCTTGGAGCCTTATGAATATATGGTTGAAGCTGTTTTGGCAAATGTTGGAAAAGGAGCTGGTAATCCGATGGAAGGATTTAACACCAGTGCCACTCCAAACAAGTCAAGAGTATCTATCTTTTTCTATGAATTTGAAAAAAGAAACAACCAATCAACAAATGAAATTCTTGAGAAAATTAGAAAAAATTTGTCAGACTTTGCTGGTGTAAGTATTACTGTAGAAAAAGAGCAAAACGGACCACCTACAGGACCACCTGTAAATGTAGACGTTATTGGAGAAGACTATGAAACCTTAATTGCATTGACAGAAGATATAAAAACTTATCTTGAAAACTCTGGAGTTGAAGGAGTCGAAGAATTAAAGGTAAATCTAGAAAAAGACAAGCCTGAGTTGCTGGTAAATATTGACCGAGACAAAGCGAGAAGATACGGACTCTCTACAGGTATGATTGCAAGCGATATAAGAACGGCTGTTTTCGGAAAAGAGGTTTCAACCTTTAAGCAAGGGGAAGACGAATATCCAATTAACCTGAGGTTCAATGAAGAGAATCGTCATAATTTATCAACTATTTTAAATCAAAAGATAACTTTCAAAAATCAAAGCAATGGACAAGTAGTTCAAATACCTGTTTCTGCCGTAGCCAGTTCCGATTACGAGTCAACAATTGGATCAGTAAAAAGAAAAGACCTACAAAGGGTTGTTTCTTTGTCTTCTAATGTTTTGGAAGGATTCAACGGAACTAAAATTGTTTCTGCTTATAGAGATTTAATGGCAGATTACCAATTGCCAGAAGGGTATATGGTTCAATTTACTGGAGAGCAAGAAGAACAAGAAGAGTCTACAGCCTTTCTAATGACAGCTCTTTTAATTGCAGTTGCACTGATATTTTTAATCATCGTATCACAGTTTAACTCTATTGCGATGCCAGCAATTATTGTTGCATCGGTTGTATTTAGTACTATAGGGGTTTTCTTGGGATACTCTATTTTCAAAATGGACTTTATCGTTATTATGACGGGGATTGGTATTATTTCATTAGCGGGAATTGTTGTAAACAATGCAATTGTATTGATAGATTACACCAACCTTGTCAGACAGAGAAAACGTGCTGGACTTGCATTATCAGATCAAAAAAGACTTTCAAAACAAGAGGTTGTTGATTCGATAGTAGAAGCTGGTGCAACCCGTTTAAGACCTGTTTTATTGACTGCAATTACCACTGTACTTGGATTGATTCCATTGGCTATTGGTTTCAATATTGACTTTACAGGATTGCTGAGAGATTTCAACCCTGCCATTTACATTGGTGGTGATAATGTTATGTTTTGGGGTCCAATGGCGTGGACAGTAATTTTTGGATTAATCTTCGCCACCTTCCTTACACTTGTCATTGTACCTGTAATGTACTTTTTAACAGATAGAACAATGAGTAAATTATTTGGAAAAGGATTAAACACAAAGTAGAAAAAGTTTACCGATAATTTTCTAAGTATTTAGGGTTGGATACAATCTCTAAGATGCTCTTATTTTCAATTTCAGAAATTATGCATTGAATTAAAAATTCGCCACTTGTATACTTTTCTATTTCAACCTCTTTAAGTTGTAGCAAAATGTTTTTTAACGATTTTCGATCCAAAGATTTGTTTATGCCATTTTCAAGTTTACGCAAGAATTTCAAGATCAAATTGTAATAAGGGATCTTTATAATTTTGTTTTTTCTCGAATAGTAAACCAGCGCATTGTAATTACTTTTAAACAACTCTTCGTCGCCAATTTTACAACTTGCTATTATAGCATAAGCTTTCATCGGAAAGTAATAATTTGGCTTTTGGTGAATATCTATTTCCTTCTCCAAAACTGACAATCTTGTTATGGCATCTTTGTAGGATTGAATCGAAAAGTAACTCAAAATTATCGCATAATTATATGTCCATATAACCATTGATTTTTCTTCAAAAAAAGACTCGATCTCTTCAATTTTCTCATTGTGCAAATCTATAACCTTATCATACTTGTGTGCAACAACATAATAGTGCAGTTTTGAAAAAACGTGTTGATAATTATAAATCAAAATTTCTCCTTCATTTAAAAGTTTGTCAGCCTTTGCCTTCTCAAACCACTTTTCTATTTCTTTAAAGATGTTTTCCGATAAAGCAAAGTTGTTTGTGTTATTCAAATCTTGAATATACCCAAAACAATCATAAATATAATTGATCAAATTTATATTAATAAACTTCCTATTGTCTTTGAAAAGGCTGTAAATTTTTCCAGCACACTCTGTTGCCCCTTCATAATCACCAATCAACCTTGCATAACTTTTTTTTGCTTTTAATAAATACCTTTTTGAATTAAAAGTGGTTGCTTCAACCTCTCCCAACATCAATGGACCATTAATAAAACCCTCCATTTCTTTTTTTGCAAACTCAGGATCTCTATTTATATAGGAATGTTGTCCTATTAAAAAACGACCATTTAAATCGTAGAATCTTGATTCTTCTTGAATCTTATCGGCAACGAACCTCATTTTCTCTAAATATCCCTTCCAGTTTTTAAATGACTTAGGACCAGACCTGAGTAGTAAAAATATTACTTTGTATTCATATAAAGAATACAATAAATCATACAATTCTAATGGTTCTGCTAATTTTATTGCTTTTTCTGCAAGACGATCCGCCAACTCAAGTTGATTCTTATGGAGTAAAATTTTAACTTTTACAATCAAGGCAGTAACTTCTATTCTTACGCTTGATAACTGATGATATTCATACAAAAAATCTAAAATGAGTTGTTGTAAATTATGCTTCTCATAAGAAAGGTTATTCTGAATATTTCTATCTATTGATTTTTTAAGTTTCTTGTTATCAAAAACTTTTATTGAATCAAGCGCATTAAAAAGATTTATAGAGTTTTTCTTCAGACTGTTGCTGATTCTAAAGCTTCTTTTTTCCTTCTTATCTAGAGAATGGACCAACTGATGTAAAACTTTACTCATAGTTTAAAGAAAGTGGGGAAAAACAAACAAATATTAAACAATTTGAATCTAAAAAATTATAAGAAGCCATAATATAAGGTTGCATTTAGATTCTCTTAAGTTGACGTATAAAATTCTAAATAGATACCATCTTTTTAAATACAAAATGTTATATTTTTTTTCGAAAAATATAAAAGCTCAAATACCTTATGGTATACTCAAGCAATTTCAATGGTTCATTCATAAAATTAACATTTCACACTGTAAAGACAGATTGCTATTTTTCAAGCCCTGCTGACATGCAAACTTGCATTTTTATTAAAATTTCATTATTATATAAGAAAGATTGTTTGCAGAAAGTTAAAAGAAGCAGTAGATTAATAAATACTTCTAAAAGAAGGACATAAATAAGTTCAAGTACTCCGTTAAATAGAGGATTGAACAAATATTTTTTGAAAAATTGACAATAAAAATTCAAAATAATGAAAAAAATACTTACACCTATACTCCTATTTACTTTAATTTCAAGCTCTTTATGTTCTCAGGTATCGCTCGGTCCTTTTACATTTTATCCGAATAATACTTCAGCTTCAATTATTGCTGAAATAAAATTTGGAGAATCTAATTTAACATCTGAAGATTTAATTGCAGCCTTTGATTCTAATGGAAAATGTGTAGGCGCTTCTAGTTTGATAGCAGCTGAAAATGGAAAGATGTTTTGTAATTTGGCTATTTATGGTGATGAATTTCATACCACAGAATCTGACGAAGGAATGAACGAATCGGAGTTGTTTTCATTAAAATTGTTTTTAGAGTCTTCCAATGAAGAAATTGAGTATATTGAAAATGATGAAGTAATTCAGTTTACAGGTTGGAAAGATTTACACGGCGCTCCACTGGACAACTTTAAATATTCTGACAATCAAGTTTTAGACTTTCAAGACGATGGCACAGGCATTTTGAATTTTAATGTTAATAATGATATAAATATTCTAAATATAGCTCCTGTTCCTGCCAATAATTTTATCAATATATCATTCAATTCAAAAGAATATCAGCAAGTAGACTTTGAAGTATTTGATGTTTCTGGCAAATCAATCATTTCACAAAAAACAAAAGCTATTGTAGGAGAAAACAAACTGAGTTTGGACCTCAATCAATTTGTTTCAGGCACCTATTTTATAAAGATTTACAGCAATGAGCAAGGCTTAACTGTTGGCAAATTTGTTAAAAACTAAATCTTTAAAACACCTAAAAAACAAAGAAATGATTGATACAATAAAATACACAAGAAACAATATTAAATTGATACAACTGGCAACTTTCTCTGTACTCTTCGCCTTGCTAAGTTTTTCACTAAACAGCCAAATTTGTCCCTCTAAAAATAATGATGACAACTTTCATTCTTCAAACAAGATTACTGAATCTGTTTTAGATGAGGTAATTCTAAAAGCAGGGTGGAATTTGGTTTCATTGGATGTTGAATTAGAAAATGCAAGCATCGAAAAGGTGTTTTCAAATTTAAAAGAAGATAACTTAGAAATCGTTGTTGGTTTTAACAATGGCAATAAAATTTATAATACTGAAAATCCAGACTGGTTAAATACTTTAAAAACCATTGATAAAGGATATGGTTATTGGGTAAAAGTTAAAGAGGACGATGTTTTAACTGTTGATGGGGAGAAAATCACTGATGCATTTAGAACAGAGTTAAATAAAGGCTGGAACCTGATTTCCTATATACCAGAAACAGATCAAGCTCCCGAAAAATATTTTGCCGATCTTATAGATAGTAAAAACGCAATAGTAATAACTGGATTTGATGATGGTCATTTAAGCTATCAGCCGTCAGCATCGGATAATGAAAACAGTTTGAAAGTTTTGAAAAATGGAAGTGGCTATTGGGTAAAAATAGAAGAGGCTGTGGCGAGTATTGATCCAGAGTGCGGCAATGGTATTTGTGAAGTAGGAGAAAATTCTAGTAATTGTCTTCAAGATTGTCCAGATTTAGAAGACAAAGCTTGTAATACTGAACCAAATTGCAATGCCAATTATGGTAGCCCATCAGCAAATGTTCCGCTGTTGACCTTAGAACCTGGAGAAACCTCTCAAGGTTGGGAGTTTGAAGGTTACAATTCAGACCCAGAATATATTTTTGGCTTTATTTTAACGACTGATTTAGATTGTGATGATAACTCAACAGGCTACAACATTTTAGATTTTAACACAACTGGTAATTTTGACTTTTCATACAATGGACCATTAAGTTTTGATGGTGGTGGAATAGGTGTTGGATGTTATGGACCAAGTGCAGGTCTTTACAATGTTTTTCCAATATCTTTTAAAGGTACTCAAGCAGAGTTAGAGAATTTAATTTTCAATGTCCACACAACTGCCGAAGAATTAGAAGCAGCTATTTTAGATGGTGAAGTTTGTGCTTGTATGCCAAGCCCTGGAAATGCTGATCAAGGATTGTATTCACTTTTTGTAATTTTAATAATAGATTGCGAATCAGAAGCGGGAACAGTCACCAATCCCCTTAGTAGTTTAACTGTTTGCCCTGAAATGGGGGGTACGTTTACTGTGGAAGTAAATGGCAACAATGCTGAGGCATCTAGTTATCTTCAATTTTTTATTTTGATAGACTTAAGTTTTACTATTATTGAAATCAGTACCAATGGCACCTTTAACATTCCAACAGCGACAGGTGGATACATTGTCCAGTCCCTTAATATAAGTACAGAAGAAGCTAATACATTAAATCAAGGTTTAGTTGGTCTAAACCTATTTGACCTTCTTCCTCAAATTGATTGCTATGATATTAGTCCAGGGACAGGGTTTACTGCCGAAGAAGTTATGACTGTTTCGGAAAGTGGAGATTTATATATAATTGATGATTATGATTGTAATGAAAACACTGGTGAAATTATTCTTACCTATAGTATTTCAGGAGGAAGTGGACCATACACTTTAGATGGAGATGTAAAAGGAATATTTAATGGCGAGAATATTGTAATAATACTTGAAGAAGGTGATAATGATATTCAGTTTACAGTTTATGATTCACAAGGCTGTTCAACTTCTTTTGCACAGGTATATCCTGAATGTGAATATATTAATATTGGTTGTATGGACCCATTTGCTTGTAATTATGATCCCAATGCAACAGATGCTGGTTATTGTGATTATGGCCTTACAAACTGTCCAGATCCTTGTTATGTAATACTTGGATGCACAGATGAACAAGCTACGAACTACAATCCTGAAGCAAATTGCGATGATGAGTCTTGTGTTTATTAAAATGTTTTTTTGGGGAAGCCTGAAACGCTAGGCTCAGTCTTTCGTCGTTTGGGGATTCTGGACATTTTCTTGCTGCGCTGCAAAAATTCCAGAATGACGTGGGGTACGAATGGGAATTTTCAGAATGACGTTAGAAAACAAACTTCAGCGCCCGTCATCCCAGAATTTCCTGAAGCGAAGCGAAGAAAAATGTCTGGGATCTCGTTGCAGAACGAGTGAACTTTTTTTACTCCTTAACCCTATACAACTGCCACCAGGGCACATAGGGTTTATCGTGGTGTTCGTAGTGGTAGCCGAAAAAGTAGCAGCTTACAAACGCCCAAAGATGGTTTTTTGTCTGGCTGGTTGATTTGTGTTTGTTGTCGTGTTCGCCTTTATGGGGGAGATAAGTTCCAAAATAAAACAATTGTAATGTGCTTAGAATGGCGGGGATGATCCAAAAGAAAATCAGGTTTTGTGTTGGAAGAAACAATTTTAAAATATTAAAAGAAATGGCATAACCAACAAACTGCCAGATGGTAATGTATTCAAATACGAATTTAAAATACCATTTTACAAAACCACTTTCATTGAAATCGGGATCGTGTTCTGTACCTACATGTTTGTGATGCAAATGGTGTTTTTTATACAAATTTTTATATGGAAAAAATGCGTATAAAAAAGTACATATTTTACCAATAAAATTATTCACAGGCTTTGATGGAGAAACTGTTCCATGCATCGCATCGTGAGCAGTTATAAACAAACCTGTAAATAAGTGAATTTGAATTAAAAATAAAAAATAAGTCAATGGATTATTAAACGACAGATCAAGACTAAACGCAACAGACAAATTAACAAACCAAAGGCTGATTATAACAATCGCCACCCAAACGCCTTTGTTTGATATTTGGATGGATTGTTTCATATCATGTTAAATTGACGTTTAAAGGCATTGCCAATAAGTAATAATATTTTTCGGTCATTTGGAATACGTATTCTTTCTTCTAAAACTGTTGCGACCGATGCCTTTTTTATTTTATTAAAAAGAGACTGATAATACACATAAGCAGTATGAACACCAAACTTTGCTCCTTCGGGCAAACGAATGATTCCTTCATAGGCTTTGTCGAAATCATCTTGAATATCCTTTTCTATTTCTTTTTTATCCTGTTGGCAAAAACCATTAAATTTAACACCTGGAAAATATACCCGACCACGCTCTTGAAAATCGCTTTTCATATCTCTCAAAAAATTAACTTTTTGAAAAGCAGATCCTAAATACTTTGCAGGTTCTTTCAATTCATTGTACTGCTTTGTATTTCCCTCCACAAAAACTTTTAAACACATTAAGCCGACAACTTCCGCAGAGCCATAAATATATTTTCCATACATAGATGGATCATATTTATCAAAAAATAAATCCATTTCCATACTGTCTAAAAAAGCATCTATCAATCCACGATCAATTTGATATTCATTGACGACCCATTGAAAAGCATTTAGAACCGGGTTCAAACTAATCCCCTCCTCTATTGCCATATAGGTATCCTCTCTAAATTTTTTTAACAATTTAGCTTTATCAAAATCGTGAAATGTATCCACAATTTCATCTGCCAACCTAACAAATCCATAGACAGAATATATGCCTTGATGGAATTGCTTATCTAAAGTTTTTATTGCAAATGAAAATGAAGTACTGTAATTCTTGGTTATAACTTCACTACACTTTTTGCTTACGTCGTTGTAAAGTTGCATCGCTTGTTGCATAGTCTTTTTCAATTCTTTGGGTTACTAATTTAGAACCTATTACCACAATGGGCAATCCTGTTCCGGGAGTTGTAGAAGCACCTACATAGTACAAATTATTATACTCCTCATCTTTGTTTTTTGGTCGAAGTGCCGCAACTTGATTTAATCCGTGTGCCAAGCCCAAACCACTTCCTCGGTATAAATTAAATTTATTTTGCCAGTCAATTGGATCATAAATAGTCCTTGTAATGGTATTTTTTATTAAATCAAAATCTACTCTTTTCGACAGGTCTTCCAGAATATTGTTTGCCAAAACTTCTTTATCAGACCAATCTGGTTTAAATCTCAGATCAGGCACAGGACACAATATAAACAAATTTTCGCAGCCTTTAGGGGCACAATTATCATTTGATTTCGAAAGTGCATTTACATAATAATACGGTTTTTCAGGACTGATCGAAGTTTTGAATATTTTACTGGCATACTCTTCAAAATTTTCACCTAAAAAATAATTATGATGATGCAAATTTTCAACACGCCCCTTCACTCCTAAATAAATAGTAAAAGGAGCGAGGGTCCAATGCATTTTATCCAATTTTGCAGGACTGTATTTTTTTCTGTTTAATATTTTCCCTCTAAATGAAGCGGCATCACTGTTGCAGACATAAAAATCTGCTGTCCATTTTTTTCCAGATTTATCAATAAATCCATCAATTTTATTATCCTTTTCAATTAAAGAAACTATTTCAGTATTAAAATGAAATTTCACGCCTCTGTTAATTAATATTTTGGTTATTTCTTCCACAATTTTATACATTCCCCCTTGGATGTTGTAGTATCCATCATGTTGCAATTCTGTATAATTTAACAAACTATAAACTGCAGGTGTTTGAAATGGCGTGTCTCCTAAAAAAAATGCTACCAAAGAAAAAATAACTTTCACTTCTTGCGAATCAAATCTTCTATTCAATTCTTGCCACATATTTCTAATCAATAGTGGACTGTGTTTTAGGGGAACCTGAATAAGCGATTTAGCATATTGAATAAGACTGTCGTAGTTTTTTTTAACAATTACATGTTCGGTGTCGTGAAACAACTCGCCTGCTTGTTTGAGGTAAGCCTTTGCTTTATTTTCAAAATCATCTTCAATTCCTTCAAATTCTTTAGCTAATTTTTTTAAATTTTTATGAATAAAAAAAGGTTTTTTCCGATCAGAAAAATAGACAGTGTACACAGGATCAAGTTCATTCATTTGAAGCGGATTTGGAATTCCGCAATCTTCAAACAATTCATCAAACTCATAACTCATGCTAAAAAATGAAGGACCTGTATCAAATGTAAAGCCATCTGCACTGATTTGATTTAAGCGACCTCCTGCCTGATAATGCTTTTCTACAATCTCCACATCATAACCTCTAGTAGTCAATCGCAAAGCTGTAGCTAAGCCTCCTAGTCCACTTCCAATAATAAGTGCTTTTTGCATATTTCAAGTGTTGAATTTATTTTTTAACAACAAAATGAGGACATAGTTTTGATTATTAGAAAAAAATATTCATTCAAAGAATGATCAAGAAAGTGAATAAATTAAAATTTCTTCGTAAAAACATTATTTTTGCGGCATTATGGCTAGATTTTTGGCGATTGATTATGGTTTAAAGCGTGTTGGCATTGCTGTTTCAGATAATTTACAAATTATTGCGACAGGATTGAAGACCGTGGAACAAAAAAATTTGTTCGATTTCTTAAAGGAATATTGTCAAAATGAAGATGTTTGTTGTTTTGTTGTGGGCTATCCATTAAATTGGGATGAAACTCCTACAGATTTGACACAACATGTAGATAATTTGATACAAAAGTTAAAAAAAGAGTTTCCTCAGAAAGAGGTCCATAAAGTTGATGAAAGAAATACTTCAAAAATAGCTATGCAAAGCTTAGTTAAGTCTGGAGTAAAGAAAAAAAAGAGAAGAAATAAAGCATTACTTGATGAGGTTAGTGCTACAATTATTCTTCAGGACTTTATGCAAAGTAGACAATAAATTGTATATTAATATTAATAGAAAAGTATTCTCAATGATATATCCAATTGTGGCTTATGGTACGCCTATTTTAAAAGTCGTTGCCAAAGATGTTGATTTAAAAGATCCCGAATTGAAGGACCTTATTGCCAATATGTTTGAAACAATGTATAATGCTAATGGCGTTGGTTTAGCGGCACCACAGATTGGATTATCGAAGAGAATTTTTGTTATTGACAGCGGTCTGATTTTAGAAGAAGATGCTGAAGAAGAAGGTATAAAGCAAGCTTTTATCAATGCTCACAAAATTGAAGAGCAAGGCGAATTGTGGTCTTATACTGAAGGGTGTTTAAGCATTCCTAATATATCTGAAGATGTGATTCGTCCCAGTGAAATTACGCTTCGTTACTTTGATCAGGACTTGGTTGAACACGAAAAAACGTTTACAGGAATGGCAGCTCGTGTAATTCAACACGAATACGACCATATTGAAGGAAAGCTGTTTACCGAATATCTCAAACCCTTGAAAAGAAGAATGCTCAAAAGAAAGTTGAATAAAATCACCAAAGGTGATGTTAAAGGCATTAAATATCGTATGAAATTTCCTGCAAAGTAAGTGATAAGATCAAATTAACATTTGATGATTATTCAATTGGTCTTATCACTTAATTACTTTATATTATTAGTTCTTCTCATTCCAAAAGAAAAATACTGTAATTCATTGTTGCCAGGATAAACACCTGTGATTGTAACTGCATTTCGTTCTTGTATACCAAAGAGAATTTCATGTAATTGCTCTAAAGAATGTACAAGTTTGTTGTTTACCTCCGTAATAATTAAGTTTTGTTTTATATCTGTATTTTTCTGAAGCATACCTTTATCAAGGTCAATTATTTGCAGACCGTTATTCAGTCCATACCTTTTTAATTCGAAAGCGGTAAGTTGCTTTATTTTAGCTCCCAGCAAGTTTTGTATTTCAAATGAAACAGAAGAGTCTTCCACCTCTTTGAGTTTCAGTTTTGTGTACATTCTTTTATCACCTCTTAGATAAGTAATGTTAATTTCACTTCCAGGCTCCATTTGACTCAAAATATCTCTTACTTCCTGAAGCGTTTTGGTTTCGTAGCCTCCTACTTTTACAATAATGTCATTTGTTTTCAACCCTGCTTTTCGGGCTGCGCTTGAAAGCACATTGACAATTTTAACACCATCATATGATTTAGCAACACCGTCATCAACAGGATTTAGCTCGCGCATCTCAATCCCTAAGTAGGGTCTGCGCACATAGCCAAAGTCTTTGAGATCGTTGACCACTTTTTGAACAATATTAGAAGGTATAGAAAACGAAAATCCTTCAAAGTTTCCAGTGCTTGTTGCAATAGCAGAATTTATTCCAACCAAAAACCCCTGTGCATTAACCAATGCTCCTCCACTATTTCCTTGATTCACCGCTGCATCTGATTGAATAAATGATTCAATATATCCATCAAAAAGGTCCAAACTTCTTCCCTTTGCGCTGATGATTCCAGCCGTTACAGTTGATGACAAGTCGTAAGGATTTCCAACAGCCAAAACCCATTCGCCAACTTTTATCTTATTTGAGTTGGCAAACTCTATAAAAGGTAAATTTTTAACTGAAATTTTCATCAAAGCTAAATCAGTATTGATGTCTATACCGACCGTTTCAGCAAAATACTTTTCACCTGTATTTAAGCTAACTTCTATTATTTCTGCACCTTCTACAACATGGGCACTTGTTACTATGTACCCGTTTTCAGAAATTATTACTCCTGAACCTGAAACGCTTTCTTTAAGACCTGATTGCTTTTTAGGGGCTAATTTAGAAGAACCTTTGGTTGGTAAAAGGTTTATGTTTTTGGTGTTCTTTATCACATTTATGTTTACAACGGTTTTGGTTACTTTATTTGCAGCCATTGTAAAATCAGAATTAATGATGGAGCCAGTACTTTTTGAAAAGGCAACATTTTGAGTCGGTGTTGCTCCTTTTTGTACTTCATAAATGACAGGATTGCTTTTTGTTACAAAGCAATAATTATATATAAATACCGCCAGAAAGGCACTGAAAAATGCCACGAGTGCATTTGGTAAATACTTCCTCATTTAAATTAGTTGTTTTTCTTTTAATTAGTACATAACAATCTTATCAAATCATAAATGATTTGATAACACACATATAATTAGGCATATTATTAAAAGATGGGAAACTTTGAATTGTTTTAAGCAATTCTTAGTTAGCTTTGTTTCTTTATATTATAGTAATGATAAACTTATATCGGAGCTTGGCGGATATATAAGTCTACTACAAATCTAATACATTTTTAATGCAAATTCAATTTTATAAATACCAGGGTACAGGAAATGATTTCATAATCATTGATGACAGAGCTAATTTATTGCCTGATAAAAATACCCAATTGTATGAAAAACTTTGCAATAGAAGGCTTGGAATTGGGGCGGATGGTGTTATTTTATTGAGAGATCATAAGGACTATGATTTTGAAATGAAATACTATAATGCAAATGGAAATGAGGGCAGTATGTGTGGCAATGGAGGAAGATGTATAATTGCTTTTGCACACAAATTAGGCATAATCAATGGGCAAACAAGCTTTATTGCCTGTGATGGTCCACACAAAGGCAAAGTTGTTGATAAGACGATTCATTTGTTGATGAATAATGTGGATAAATATTTTAAAAAAGAGGAAGATTTCGATTTAAATACCGGCTCTCCCCACTATGTTCGGTTTGTAGATAGCTTATCTGGTATTGATGTTTTCAAAGAAGGGTATGCTATTAGAAACAACGAAACTTATAAAGTGGAAGGGATAAATGTCAACTTTGTAGAAATTGCGGACAATAATAAACTTGATATATCGACCTTTGAACGAGGCGTAGAAGATGTAACCTGGTCTTGTGGGACAGGGGTTACAGCTGCAAGTATTGCTTATTTAGTAAAATGTGATGCAGCAGATGGAGAACACCACATTTCCATAAAAACAAAAGGAGGAGACCTTGCAGTAAATCTTACAAAATCTTCTCCTTCTTTATTTGAAAATATATGGTTAATCGGTCCAGCAGAAAATACTTTTACTGGAACAATTGAAGTCTGATATTTTTAGTGCTTAAAAACTCTTGATTGGTATAATTTATCCATCAAAGGAATTAAGTCTAGCTCTTCCAAAGTTCTATTTCTCTTTACCAAGTCAATTCTATTTAACTGAAAGAATTCACCATCTGAATTCCAACGGCAAATTACCCCAAACTCTTTTGAGACCAAAGAGTAAGTACCAATACCTGAATTTCTATTGTTTAGATCAGATACAAAAACCCAGTAGACTTTTCTAGATTTCCCTTTAAACGGGACTTTTATCATATCCATTTTTCTCACAAAATGATCTACCAAGTTCCATTCTTTTTCATTTCCTTCAAACTTGTCAATTACAGAGTAGAGCATATTATCTTCTTGTTTACAAAAGTACGAGATGCAATCTGCACTTGAATAATCAAACCCAGTTCTGTCTTTGCCATAATAAACCATGGTATCAACATGAATGGGGTTATTCCCCGTATTGTTCATGTTTTGCCAATAACGTATCTCATAGGTTCTATCATCATTTTCATCTTGTGCATATAGATTTAAAAATCCTAAACACAAAAACAAGGTAGTAAGTAGTAGTTGTCCTAGTTTCATATTTAAAAAATATTTAGTTTTTCATTAAACGAAAAAAAATAAATGTCAAACCTCTTAATATTCAATACATTATTAAAAGTTGTCACAAATTTCCCCTCATTAGACAAAAGAGTTATCAATCAAGTTTAAAGATAAAAAATATTTCATATCTAATATTAGGAATAAGCATAAAAGAAAGTCGGATTGAAATGAAAAGAATAACAAATATACCCTTAAACTATTTTCATTTTATTTAATAAGAAGGTGGCATTTTTATTTTTGGCAACTCCAGGATTTAACTTATAATCAAAGCTTAATATATCATTTTCTATGGTACTTTCAAAGCAATAATTGCTAACTTTTCCTTTTAACTCTTCAGACAATTTTCCAAGTTCTAGATCGTGTGTAGCAATCATACCTAAAGCATTGAAACCAACAAACTTTTTGATCAGTGCTATGGAACCTGTTAATTTATCATCGGAATTTGTTCCTTTTAATATTTCATCCAAAATAATCAGAAGCTTGTCTCCTCTTTCTAAGGCTTCAACAATCATTTGCAGGCGTTTAAGCTCTGCATAAAAATACGAGGCTCTTTCTTTAAGCGAATCTGTTAAACGCATACTGGTCATGACATTCATAATTGGGCATTCAAACCTTGAGGCAAAAACGGGCGCGCCTATTAAAGCCAAAACGGTATTGGTTCCCAATGAACGCAAAAAAGTACTCTTACCAGACATATTGGCTCCTGTCAAAATGATCATATTTTCAGACTTGCCCAATCCAATATCATTCACAATACATTCTTGATGAACCAACAAAGGGTGCCCCACTCCGCTCGCTTCGACAAACAAACCTGTTTCTGTTATCTTTGGGTAAATATGTTGCGGATTGCAAAATGCATAATTTCCCAGACCATTCAGGGCATCGACTTCAAATAAAACTTCGAGCCAATCTTCTATTTTGTCTCTATTTTTATCTCGCCACTTTTCAAGTGCAACCACACAATGTAAATCGTGCAAGTAAAAGGCATTTAGAAAAATAGCGACTAAAATATTTAACCGCTGATCAAAACGATTTACGATCTTTGCGATAGAACTGATTTCTTTGATTGAAGCATTCGTCTCAGACTGCATTTGCACCAACTCTTCATTCTGAAAAGATTCTTTAGAAAAAACTTGTAACAATTTCAAGTATTTATTTAACACTCCGTTTTTCTTACTTGTTTTTTGGTGGATATTATTTACCCTGCCAGTATAGAATGCTACAATGGCTAAATTCAATACTGCCATCATAATAAAAAAGGACATATACCTGCCATCAAATACACCGGCGATAAATAATCCCAACAATATAACAGGAGATAAAAAACGAACAATATTTACAAATTTATTATTGAGAAATACAGCTGGTTCTTTTATCCATTCAATCAAAGCATCATTTTCTCTAGGGTTTTCTTCGACCAAACTACCTCTTGCTTGGAACTCTTGTCTAAAATCTGTTTTTGAAGATAATTCCTTTACAATGTTTTGCCTTTCAACTATTTCCTTTATGCTTTTCAAAGGGCTTTCCAGCATATTCGCCAATCGCTTTTTTCCAGCATAGGTACAAGACCTATTGATGTATTGATAGATTGAATTGTCTCCAAAAATATCCAAATCATAAGAATAATCATGTTGGGTATTAATAAAAGCTCTCCCACTATCTAAATGTTCCAACTCACTTTCAAAAACCAACAACTCATCTTTATTAATTTTGATCAATGCTTCAAGGTGTAGTTTGTAATCAATAAGGTCTTGATGCTTATTGGCAAGGAATAAAAACACAATTATTAGGGCTACAATTGCTGTTAATATCAAATAGTTACTTGTTTGCGAAAAAAAATATACCAACACAAACACCAATATAACAGAAGCCAACCTCAGCATTGAAATAAGGTTAATTTGTTTGGTGATTTTCACCAATTCAGCTTCAAATTTTTCTTTCTTGTTGTAAAACAATGTTTTAGCCTCCATTAAAAAATTATATATTTAAAATCTCTTTAAACAAGTTGAGAGAATAAAAAATCAAATTCAAGACACAAAGAAAACAATTCTAATTGAGCAATGTCGAATTTGAGGCTAAATTATTGATTTGAATATCAAATTTTTACAAAAATTTTAATTTAATATTATAAATATATGTACGTATATTTATAATATTGATTAGGAACTGGGAATTTAACTATGGAACCTGAACAACACCATACTCTTTCTGCCTTTGATTTAATTATTAATACCCCTTACAATATTTTGTGAGGGGTTACTCTTAGGTAAACAGCAATTATTATATATTTATGAGTCCACTTCAAAAAGATAAAAAATGAAAATCTCATCTAAAAAATTCCATTTTGTGAATATTAACTCTTTTTGAGAGTAGGCTCATCTATTGAAAAAACTGATTATTTTTTATGCTGAATTTTCACAGTTTTAGCTTGAACTTCATTATTGCTAAAATTCACTTTATCTTCAAGCCAAGAAATAAAATAATTGATTTGTTCATTCTCGATCAAATCTTCGTCTTTAAAGCTTTCAAGCACTTCTAAACACAGCTTTGAAACAATTTTATTTTCCGGATACTGGCAAAGTTTTCTTAGAAGTTTCGCAATAACTTTATGTTGCTTTTTAGTCAAGCCATTGTGTCGACAATAATAATAATAAGAATCAAATATTGAACGTAACATTCTATCATTCTTCAATTCATAATTGGCTAAAAAGGTATATAGTTTAATATTATGATAACAATATTTACTATAACTGCCATTTAATAAATCAATATAATCAGCTTGTTTATTTATTAATTCTTCAAATAATTTTTCCGCAAACAAGTTTGAAATTATTAAATTATAGTATTCATTTTTTAAATCATCAATTGAATTACTAATCAAATAATCAATTTTATTTTTTTTATTCAAAACATATTTACAAACCTCTTTATGTTTACCTTTTTTTGATAGTATTTTTAAATTCAGACAAACAAGATTTGTGTCAATCATTGTTTTAGAAAGATCATCTACAGTATTTTTATATTTGACAGATATTTTATTTAATTCTTCTATACATGAATTAGCCTTTTCAATTTTATCTAATTGAATTAATAAAAAAGAATAATTAATTATACTGGCAATATAATTAAACAAAAACTTTTCGGTTACTCCAATATATTCTTTATTAAGATCATAAACTTTTTTCTTATACTCTAGTTGCTTGTCATATTCTTTTTGAAAGCCATAGATAGTTGCTTTTGCGTCATAAAGGTTTTCCTTACAATTTAAATCAATTGCCAAAGACTCATCTTTATAATAAATAGATTCTGTTATTTCTTTGATACCTTTTATTACATCTTTTTCAGGCAGCGGATTAATCAATGTTGATAAATACTCAGCTTTCTGATATAGCATCATATAATTGTGCTTTAAATGATACAAGTTCTCACTTTTAATACTGAGGTTTATTAATTTTAATTGATTGGCAAAATCTATATTGGGTAGTTCATTGTAAATATTAATTTTTTCATCAACAAACAAGTGAACAAAAAAATTACTGCCAATTTTGGCTGCCAATTTCCGACCATTCTCTGCATACTTCAACGCCAATTCAAATTGCCTTTTAGACGCTAAAATTAAAACTTGATTAAAAGTATTCATCAACTTCGCTGTCATTAAACCATCAGCATTATTTCCCAAATAAGTTATAATAGCTTTTTGAAGCCTGAATTTTTCATAGCTAAGATTACTGGCTAATTTAGAATCTGTGATTGAAGCTAAAAACCTAGACTCATCAAACACTTCCTGTTTATTATACAAATCAAATAGAACAGACAAATTACTAGACTTACCAGTCTTATATTTCGCCAATTCTATTTTAAATTTGCGTTTCTCTCCTTTTGATAGTGAGTGAACTAAATTATAAAGTGTGCCTTTTGACATGTATGTGATGCTTACAACTTTCCTCCTAGTTATGGAGTTTTAATAATCCCTTCGTAAAATATTTAAACTGCTTTCTCAGACTATTTTGGAATATCTGATTTTTTCCAGCAGTAGAAAAATTCTTGGAATTTTTCTTGGAATTTCTGCCAAATCAAGTATCAAATTATAATCCAATAATCTACACAATCAAATCTCTCTTAAAATACTGTAAATCAGTTTTATTTCTAACTAAATTATCATAAAGTATTGATAAAATGAAATTTAGAAATAAAATATTTTGCAGAAATTTACACAAAAATGAATCATATTTTCACCCAAATTGTAAAAATTTGGGTGCTTCTGTTAAGGTTAAAAGTTTTTAGACATTCAACATTTTTTGTCTTACAACTTCATATAGGATCATCCCAGTTGCTACTGAGACATTGAGTGAGTCAAATTTTCCCATCATTGGTAATTTTACCAAATGGTCTACCCTTCTTATAAGATTTAATTCGAGTCCTTCACCTTCAGAACCCATTATAACAGCTAAGGGAACGCTTAAATTTACATCGTGAAAATATTTTGTGCCGGTCAAATCAGCTCCTACAATACTTAAACCAACAGACTTTAGATAATCTACTGTTTTTTGAAGACTGTCAACCCTACAAATAGGCATTTTAAGAATTGCCCCTGCGGATGATTTTACGGCTTCCTCGTTTATACTGGCACTTCCTTTATTTGGAATAATTACTGAATGTACTCCCATACATAAAGCAGACCTTACTATTGCTCCAAAATTTCTAACATCTGTTACTTTATCCAAAATCAGAAACAACGGTAATTCTCCTGAATCATATGCGAGTGATAAGACATCCTCCACATTACTATAAGATATCAAAGAGATTTGGGCAATCACTCCTTGATGGTTTTTCATCGTTATACGATTCAGCTTTTCAACAGGAACTGTTTGGATTGGAATGTTTTGCTCTTTTGCCAATTTATACAGCCTTTCAGAAAACTCTCCCCTAATATCTCTTTTTAAATAAATTTTATCTATTTGTTGAAAGTCTTCTAATGCCTCAATAACTGGATGGCGTCCGAATATTATTCTTTTTTTCTTGGTCTTCACTTGGCAAAAGTAAGGATTTATCTTTTAAGCACACCATTGTACCAATATCCCACTGCTTTATTCCATACTGCCTCATAAGCTTCTTTCCTAATTAAAACCATTTCTCCATACTCCTCTCTCTCAAAAACAAAATAAGCTCTTTCGTAATTTGGATAATACCAGACTTCTTTTGATTGATATTTTTCCACCAATTTGGGTTTTCCCATAACAATATAAACCATTCCTCTGTCAGACAAATACCCTAAATTTTTTACGCTAAACATTTCAATTGCATTCTCTACTCTATCATTAAATGCATTCATTAACTTAGCGGCTCTTTCGAATGCGCCTCCCTTTGCAAGCCAATATTCGTCAATCGCTGTTTTTATATCTGGACTACTTTCCAGCTGCTCGTACTCTTTTTGGGTACAAATATATTTAAGAGCATGAAATTTTATCGAATCAAGTTTGGATGAATTAAAATCAGCGGGACAATTTATAGTAGTATAAAATGATCGCGTTTGATTTTTACAAACAAAACAGTTGTTTTCTTTCAATGAAATTTTCTGTCCGTTTTTAACAACAATCTCTTTTTCTGTAAAAGCTATCAAACTGTCTTTGACATTGTAGGGTGATAATGGAAATTGAACCAAAGAATTTTGAAAGAAATGCCAAAAAACAGAATCACAATTTTCATCTTCAAAAAATATTGCTATCTCCTTTTCATTAGAACAAAGCTCAGAATAAATCACTTCTCCTTTAAAATTTTTTAATAAAATTCCTGCTAAGGATTCATTGATATTTATGTGATTGTTTATTAGTTGATTTCCTTCTGAATCTAAAATTCTAAAAACCAAATTGCCACCTATCTGGGGGATGGAATTCGTTTTGAAATTTATGCCATTACTTAATTCTTGCAACGAAACTTCTTTTTCCAAAATAAAAAAGGCTTGATTTTCTTCATTTACATATCGAAGTTCCAATCGCATTAAGTTTTCATTGGTAAAATACGCTCTTTCATTTAAGCTCAAGAAAATATCAATTTCTGTTTCATTTACCTTATACAAAAAAATGTCTAAATAAGTCTCTTCTCTAAAGGAGTAATCCTTTGAAAAATCGACTGTCACTTTTTTATAAGCTGAGCAAGCTACTAAACAAAATGCAAGTATTAATAAACTATATTTCACTAAAGAAAACTGCATATTTTTCACCAAGACTCTAGATCGTCTTCATTTTTATTTTGCTTGTACTCAATTCTCGTTTTCACTTTTTGGACTTCTCTTTCAATAACAATATCTGCAATGGCGTATTTAGGTTCAAGAATAGAAGGATCATTGAGGACGGCGCGAATTTTCAACTCATCTACATCCATTATGTATAATAAATTTAACAAATGTTCAAAATCATTGTCAATTAAATAACCGATGACATAAACCACCCGTTCTCTTAACAAGTCAAAGTGTTCTGGCAAGCCAATTTCATCTTGTTCAAGATACAACTCTTTAGAAATCAAAAGAGCTGTCTGTTTTAATATGGATTTGTCAATCACGAGATATTTTCAGTTATTTATGTAGAAGTTGAAGTAAAATAAACTATCTAGTAATAAATTTAGCAAAGAAGTTGTATAGAATTAGCGAATTTAAAAACATAAGCGTCTTTTTAGCCTATATTTCAGCTTTTTTTGAAGCAATAGCAATGCTCCCTTCAAAAAGAAGCTTCACCTGGTCTAAAAACACCTCTCATATATTTAAATAAATTCATAATTCTAAACAACTTTAAAAAAAAATTATAAACAATGGATCAAATGAATCTAAATCTTTTTGCTTTGTTCATATTGCTATTTTCTGTCAATGTTGTTGCGCAAGAAATAGAGGGTGTAAATGTAATGCCAGCCTACCAATCTGTTGACGAATCTTATACCAAACCTATTTTAGATATAAACGCAAATTGGATTTCTTTGGTCATATATCAATATGGTAAATACGATACCAAATATTATCCGGAGTTTGGTTATGAAACAAAAGACCAAAAATGGGGTGAAACGATGGAGGGCATTGAGGAAATGATCGTCAATGCAAAAAAGAATAATTTAAAGGTAATGCTCAAGCCCTCTGTATGGTTTCCCTCTTATGGCTGGCCTGGAGATTTTCTTTTAGAAAATGAAGCAGAATGGCTAATTTGGGAGCAACAGTTTAACAAATACATTGTCTGTTTGGCAGAGCTTGCTGAAAAACATTCTGTCGAATTATTTTGTATTGCTACGGAGATGAAAAAAACGCTTGAATTGCGTCCAAAGTTTTGGACAAATTTAATCAAAGATGTAAGAGCTGTTTATGCTGGCAAATTGACTTATGCTGCCAATTGGGATAATTTTGATAAAGTGAAATTTTGGGACAAATTAGATTACATAGGTATTGATGCTTATTTTCCTCTTTCTCAAAACGCAACACCAGATGTGGAAGAATTAAAAACACTTTGGAAAGAACCTTATAAATTAATTTCATCTTATCAAAAAAAAATAAAAAAGCCTGTCATTTTTACTGAATATGGCTATCGCAGTATTGACTGCGCCACTTGGCAGCAATGGGAGTTTGAAAATTTAAAAAATAAAAGTTCTGCCAACCATCAAGCACAGCGCAATGGCTACCAAGCTATATTTGAAACCTTTTGGGGAGTTGATTGGTTTGAAGGCGGATTTTTGTGGAATTGGAGCCCTTATGATGAAGTTGCTGGAGGTCCAAATAATGATGGGTACACACCACAAAATAAACCAACTGAAACATATATTGGACAATGGTATGCAAAGTAATTCATTTTATCTAAATTTAGGATAGTCGAATAATTAATTATCCTATGAAAAAGATTCTCTTACTTATATGCATTGTATTTTTGGGTTGTAAGTCTTATTATCAGGTTACTGATAACAATGCCCAATTTTATTTAACAGACAATGAGCTGACTTCAGATAGTGAAATTGAAGAAATGATCAGCCCTTATCGAGACAAGCTGAATAAAAAAATGGGGGAAGTCATTGGTACTTTGGAAACAGAGTTAACCAAAGACCAACCAGAATCTACCCTAGGAAACTTTGTGGCGGATGCCATTCTTGCATCTGCAAAAAAAAGATATAGCAAACAGGTCGATTTTTCTCTACCCAATTATGGGGGTTTGCGAGTTCCATATATAAAGGCTGGAGACATTACAATGAGTGATATGTTTGAATTAATGCCTTTTGACAACAAACTGGTTATTGTTCATTTGAATGGAGCTGATGTTAAACAGTTGTTTGACCACATTACTGGTTTGGGAGGCTGGCCAATTTCTAAAGGTGTTGAAATAAGGTTAGATACATTGAATCAAAAAAATGAATATATAATAAATGGAGAAGACTTAAAACTCAATAATAAATATACATTTTGCGTTTCTGATTATATTGCCAACGGAGGTGATAACTGTTCTTTTTTAAAAGACAAAAAAAGGGATGATTTAAACTTATTGTTTCGAGATGCCTTGATTGAATATGTTAAAGAAAATAAAATAATCAACGTAAACCTCGAAAAACGAACCAGTTACAAATAGGGATAAATAAAATTATCAAAAAGGTAAATCAAAAAAACTTATGCTTCGTAGAAAATTTATACAGAGAACAACTTCAGGTTTACTCGTATTAGGTTTGGGCAGCTTTCCAAATGAATTATTTGCTTCTAATAATACGACTAAACTTACCATACTGCACACTAATGATGTTCATAGTAGAATAGATCCCTTTCCACTGGACGGAGGAAAATATCAAGGACTCGGCGGTGCTGCAAAAAGAGCAACGTTGATTGACAGAATCAGGAAAGAAGAAGAAAACGTTTTATTATTTGATTGTGGCGATATATTGCAAGGAACTCCTTATTTCAATTTTTACGAAGGAAGCTTAGAGTTTGAGTTGATGAACAAAATGAAATATGATGCTGCTACGATTGGCAATCATGATTTTGACGCGGGAATCGAAAAGTTATCAGAACATATTGATAATTCAAATTTTCAAATGCTGAACTGTAACTACAACCTTTCCAATACTCCTCTAAAAAATAATGTAAAGAATTACAAAATATTTGATATTCAAAATGTTAAAATAGGGGTTTTGGGAGTTGGTATTAAGTTAGATGGCTTGGTGCCTAAAAATCTTTATGGAGATGCAGAGTATCTAGACCCCATTAAAAATGCCAATGAAACTGCTTCCCTTTTGAAAAATGAATTCAAGTGTGATCTTGTAATTTGTTTATCACATTTGGGTTATGAATATGAAAGTGACAGACCCAGTGATCTCAAATTGGCAAAGAGTTCAAACTCAATAGATTTAATACTTGGAGGGCATACACATACGTGTTTAGATGTACCAACTTCGGTAGCCAACAAAAATGGCGAAGAAGTTCTTGTTAATCAAGTAGGTTGGGCAGGCATAAGGCTCGGCAGACTGGATTATTATTTCACTAAAACAAAAAAAAGAAAAAAAGTGGTACCGAAAAGTACCAATGTTCGATAATTTTTACAAGTAACAGCAATATGGTTTCCCATCTTAAGTTGTTTTGATTAGAAATTAGAGATCAGAAAAAAAAATTATAAAAAACATTTAATTTTTTAAGATAACTTAATCTAGTTTTAATATTTTTGTAAACTTGGTAATTAGAAGATAATGGGGGAATCATCTGAATATTTGCGCCGATAATAATTTTTCTTACTCCAGCTGTATATTATAGCTAGCCAGAAATTGTCGTTTCATTTAACAGTGACATTAACTTGTCCTTATAGATCGTAGTATCTCTTTTGATTTTGTAAAAGGTTGTCTTTTTGTTTGTTTTGTTTATTGTGAACCTCTAAATCCATCAGCTTTGCCTTCAGTAGTGCAACCAGAAGTAGTTAATATATGGCATAATTGCCTCAAAATCATTAAAGAGCATGTTAATCAACAATGTTTTAAAACGTGGTTTGAGCCAATTAGACCTGTTAAATTAGAAGATTCGGTACTTACCATTCAAGTGCCAAGTCAATTCTTTTATGAATGGCTAGAGGAGCATTATGTTAATTTATTAAGTAAAACCATCCATCAAGAACTTGGGAGCAATGCTAGGTTGGAGTACCGCATTGTTATAGAAAACAAATCAACAAATAATAATTCTACACCTTTTACGGTAAATAAGCCGACGCATACAAATGATGCGCCTGGATATTTAAAAAAACCAAATCAACCAGAATCAGCACCAAAAGAAGGAATAAAAAATCCTTTTGTAATTCCTGGTTTGAAAAAAATGCAATTTGACTCTCAATTGAATCAAAATTATACTTTTGAGACTTATGTTGAGGGAGATTGCAATCAATTGGCAAGATCAGCTGGTTTTGCTGTTGCGAACAATCCTGGTGGTACTGCATTTAATCCATTGGTATTGTACGGAGGAGTGGGACTTGGTAAAACACACTTGGCTCAAGCTATTGGAAATTTTGCCAAAGAAAACTACCCTAGCGTTTCTGTACTTTATGTTTCTTCTGAAAAATTCTGTAATCAATTTATAGATGCTGTAAAATATGGCTCTATCAATGATTTTATCAATTTTTATCAATTGGTGGATATTTTGATTGTGGATGATGTTCAATTTTTTGCAGACAAAGACAGAACACAAGATATATTCTTCCACGTTTTCAACCATTTGCATCAATCAGGAAAACAAATCATTTTAACAAGTGATCGTCCTCCGAAAGATATGCACGGTATGGAAGAGCGTTTGATTTCTAGATTCAAATGGGGATTGACAACAGATTTACAGATTCCTGACTATGAAACGCGTTTGGCGATTCTTGAAAAGAAAATGCACGCTGAAGGTATTGAGTTGCCTCGTGAAGTAGTTGAATATATTTCATACGTAGTAACGACCAATATCCGTGAACTGGAAGGTGCTTTGATCACTATTTTGGCTCAAGCTTCTTTGATGAAGTTGGAAATTGATTTGCCTTTAACAAAAAAGATCCTTAAAAACTTTATAGCCAATTCTCAAAAATCCATCTCAATAGATTTGATTCAACAGAAAGTTTGTGAAGCAAGCGGTGTTGCTTATGATCAATTGGTGGGAAAATCAAGAAAAAGAGAATTTGTTCAAGCTCGTCAGATTGCTATGCATTTTGCTAAGCAATACACCGAGTCTTCTCTAAAATCTATTGGTCGTGCCTTTGGTGGTAGAGACCATAGTACAGTAATCCACGCTTGTCAGACTGTCTCCAATTTGTATGATACGGATATTTCGTTTCAGCAAATGGTAGATAATATTGAGAAGCAGATTAAAATGAGTATGTAAGGAGGCTGCAAGCTTCCTTGTTTGTTGGAGCCGCAATGATTGCGGCTATGCTCTACTAGAAAAATCTGGGTGTTACGATTTTTGTTTGGTCTTTTGGATTCATATCATAGCCGAAGAATATTTCATGTGATCCTGCAAAATGTGATATTGCTTGCAATGGATAATCATAAGCATATCCTATCCTCATATTATTATTGATCTGATATTCTCCAAAAAAGGAAATAGAGTCTGTAAAGCGATGTGCCAATCCTGCTAAAATTTTATTATTGTAAATAGCAGCCAAACTCAAATCAAATGAAACGGGTGCGCTTCCAAATGGAACGGCTTTTAAAATCGCTGTTGGTCTAATTTTGATCAAATCGTTGACTGTCACAACTGTTCCTCCACTTATAAATAAATGTCTTATTTGCTTAGACAATCCAACACTGGGATCAACTGGTGCATCTTTAATAATTTTATTATTCAATAAATGTGGTACAGAGAGCCCAACATATCCTTGAGAGGTATAAAAGAACAAACCAAACCCGAAGTTTGGTAAATACCTTGATTGATCTTCATTAAAGACTACATCGTCTGGATTTTCTAAAGTAGCAGTTATTTCTGAAAAATTCGAACCATACCTCATTATACCTGCTTGAAGTCCAGCAGAAATTTGGGCATTGTTATTCAATCTTATTTTATATGAATAGCTTCCAAACAAACTCAATCTATTATGCACGCCAATCCAGTCGCTTTCCATATACAAACCCAAACCAACATTTTTTTGGTATGGTGTGTGCGCACTAATAGCAAAGTCTCGTGGAGCTTGTGATATGTCCGCCCACTGGTGTCTGTAGTAAGCTGTAAAGCTTGTAGCATCACGACTACCGGCATAGGCAGGATTAATAACCAAACTATTGAACATATAGCCTGTATAATGTGTATCTTGCTGTGACATTATCACAGTTGATGTACTAAATATCAGACATAGAATAATAAATATTTTTTTCATATTTCAGCAACATTATAGATATGCAACTGTAAATATAATTGTTTTTGTTGTTAACTCTTTAAATCATTTAAGTAAAGTACCCCAAATGAATAAATTTTCCAATATTATACTATTTGTTTCCTGTGCAGCTTCCCTCTGCACTTTCAATCCAAATAATGTGCTATTTTCTCAAGATTTAAGCCCTTACATTGAAGAAAATTTATCGCAACAACCTGTAGAAGAACAAAGTACCATTGAAAGCGTTGAGTTAGACACTAAAAATGATCCATTGGCGCTGGACAGTTTGACACGCTCTACCTTCAAGTACTCCACTCAAACATTTTACGAAAAAAGAAATTTTGAAGCGCTTTGGTATTCTGAAAAAGATCTTTTAAGAAGTGCTCGTAAACTACTAAAAATTATAAAAAATATTTCTACTGAAGGTATCAACCCTGAAAGGTATTATTATTCAAAACTAAAATATTTATATGATCAGGTTGACAATATTTGGCTGAATTTGTATCAAGCTGATTTAAACGATTTGAGTTTGTTAGATATTGAATGCACAGAAGCGGCATTGCAATTGGCAAATGACTTGAGATTTGGTGTGATTGATCCTGCGGAACTGTCCATCCAGTGGGAAATAACGAGAGACTCGGTAGATTTGGTTCCTGAAATTGTTGCAGCAGTACAAAATAAAAATTTAGTAGCGTTTTATGAAAGTCTGAAGCCAAGTATTGCTCCATATTTAAAATTAAAATCGAAGCTGAATGAGTTAAGAGAAAAGGCATTAGCCGATACGGATCAAGTAAAGTTAAAAGAAAAACAAAAGCTTGAAGTTGGAATATTCAGTGAAGAAATCACTTTGCTCAGAAAGCGTATAAATTTCTTATGTGGTTTAACAGAAGAAAAAATACCCAATCGAAAGGCACAGCCAAAAGACCGACAAGCATCTAAAGATACAATTCAACAAAGAGTGGAAGAATTTACTGTTTGTTTGGATACCGTTTATATAGATAATAAATCATATAAAGTAATTAGAGATTCAAGTTTTACCAGTTATGATAAAGTAATTTTACCAAATCCTGTTTCTTTGGACGGAATGGTATATGATCCTACTTACTACGATAGTACGCTTTTACTAAAGGTTAAACAATTCCAAAGAGCATACGGCTTGAGTCCTGATGGTGTCATTGGAGCCAATACGATAAAAACTTTGAATGAGCCATTTAGTGAGATGGTCTATAAGACTGAAATGAATTTAGATCGCTGGCGTTGGATACCGAGAGATCTATCTGGAAGATATATTATTGTAAATATTGCTGGATATTATTTAGAGGTTTTTGAAAATGATGAAGTTACTATGACCAAACAAGTTATGGTTGGTGCGACAAAAACAGAAACCCCTGTTTTTAGTAATACTTTACAGTATATAGAAATGAATCCTACCTGGACGGTTCCTTACAGTATTTCTTCAAGAGAATTGCTTCCAAAGATTCAAAATGATCCGAGTTATTTGGCGCGAAATGATTACCAATTGCTTTCTGGTGGCGCTTCAATTGATCCTTATTCCGTAGATTGGAGTAGCATTAAAGCTAGTAACTTCCCATATGTATTGAGGCAAAAACCTGGTCGTAAAAATGCTTTAGGACAGATTAAATTTATATTTCCCAATCGTTACAATGTTTATTTACACGACACACAATCAAAAAGCAAATTCAAAAACTATAATCGCGCATACAGTCATGGTTGTATTCGTTTGGAAAAACCAATGGAGTTGGCGGAATATATTTTTCAAGATGATCCTGAATGGACGCTCGAAAATTTAACTACAGAACTCAATAAACGCAGAATAAAGAGGGTGCATTTAAAAAACCCGCTTCCCATCATTCTATTTTACTGGACAAGTTATGTAAATGAAAACGATGAAATTATTTTTAGAAAAGATGTGTACAAAAGGGATGCAGTAGTATTGCCGATTTGGAAAGCGAAAAACCGTGTTGGTGGTTAATGCTTTAATGATGAAATGTGATTAATGCTTTAGTAAAAATGCGAGAATCAATGTTGTTTAGTTAAGGCAAAAAGTTTTTGAATAAATATTGTTTGTTCATTTCTATTATTACTATAAATCCAACAAGGATGGATAATAATGTCACTCCTTCGGAGTTTTTATCTG
>JAHDGP010000062.1 GCA_020627525.1 Bacteroidota bacterium | reverse complement strand
AATTTATTTTTTTGATTCTGCTGCTTTTTCTTCTGAAGTTGTCGCTTCCTCACTATCTGTTGCCTCTTCTTTCTCTTCAAAATTCAACATATCTTTTTCTTTAAGACTGTTGTACCATTTTATCAATTTCTTAATATCACTGATATAAACTTGGTTTTCATCATGATCAGGCAAAACCTCTTTGAAGTAAGCTCTTATATCATCATTACTCGCATCTTTCAACTCAATTACAGGCTTTCCGTCTTCTTCCATAGCCTTCATTGTTTTATAAACCTCCTCTAATGGCTGAGCATCAGTCATCGTATAAATAGCGATATTACTCAATACAGAAAAAGAGTGCGTTCTTATCGAAACGAAATTCGATTTACCGTTCATCAATGATTTTACTATAATACCACTGCCTTTTTCGGCTTTTATTTCAAACAAACCTGGTTTTCCAGTTATATTTACTAGTTTATTAAAATCCATTTAAATTTATTTTTATCGCAAAGGTATCAGAAAAAAATAATATACTTTTGCTCAAACTAATATAATTGGATTTTCTTACCAGACTTTTGACACTATGGAATTTAAACTCACATCAAATTATACACCTGCTGGTGATCAACCAGAAGCCATTAAACAATTGGTTCATGGTGTTAGAGAAGGGGAAACCGACCAGATTTTATTGGGAGTAACAGGATCAGGTAAAACATTTACCATCGCCAATGTTATCCAAGAATTAAATCGTCCAACTCTGGTGCTAAGCCACAACAAAACACTGGTGGCTCAACTATATGGAGAATTCAAACAGTTTTTTCCTGAAAATGCCATTGAATATTTTGTTTCTTACTACGATTATTATCAGCCTGAAGCCTTTGTGCCAGTTACCAATACCTACATTGAAAAAGATTTAATGATCAATGCGGAAGTGGAAAAATTGAGATTAAAAACAACCTCTTCTCTACTTTCAGGAAGAAGAGACATTATTGTTGTGGCTTCTGTTTCATGTATTTATGGCTTGGGAAATCCAGCAGAATTTAAAAACAGTATCATTCGTGTAGGAATTGGCGATCAAGTTGGCCGTGATCCTTTTCTAAGAGCCTTAGTAGGTGCTCTTTATTCTAGGTCTGAAGCAGATTTTGAAAGAGGAAACTTTAGAGTACGAGGGGATACCGTGGACATATTTTTGCCTTATGCCGATTATGGTTTTCGAGTTGTCTTTTTCGGTGATGAAGTCGAATCTTTAGAAGTCATCGATCCACAACTAGGAACGAGAATGGAGCGAGTAAAAGACATTGCTATTTTTCCAGCGACCTTATACATCGCCGCTCGCTCGGAATTTCCACAAATTCTTAGAGAAATTCAAGATGAATTGAAAAAGCAATATGATTATTTTGTATCCATCAATAAAAAAATAGAAGCCGAAAGACTCAAAGAGCGAGTAGAGTTTGATATTGAAATGATCAAAGAACTTGGTTATTGTTCAGGCATTGAAAACTACTCTCGCTTCTTCGACAGAAGAAACCCTGGAGACCGTCCTTTCTGTCTATTGGATTATTTTCCTGATGATTTTTTATTGGTGGTAGATGAAAGCCATGTTACCGTCCCTCAAATTGGAGCAATGAGCGGTGGTGATCGTTCTCGTAAAATGAACTTAGTGGATTATGGTTTTAGATTACCATCAGCTTTGGATAACAGACCATTGAATTTTCTTGAATTTGAAAAAATTGTCGATCAGTCTATTTATGTATCAGCTACTCCTGCAAAATACGAGTTGGAAAAATGTGGTGGTGTAGTCATTGAGCAAGTAGTAAGACCAACAGGCTTACTTGATCCACCTATCGAAGTGCGCCCAAGCACCAATCAAATAGATGATTTAATTGGAATGATCAATGGTCGTATAGAAGTGAAGGAGCGAGTTCTCGTAACAACTTTAACAAAAAGAATGGCTGAGGAGTTATCAAAATATTTAACCAGATTAAAAATCAATTGCCGCTACATTCACAGTGAGGTAGATACATTGGACCGGGTCGAAATTATCCGTGATTTGCGTTTGGGAGAATTTGATGTACTAATTGGTGTCAACTTACTAAGAGAAGGGCTGGACTTACCAGAAGTTTCGCTGGTTGCCATTTTAGATGCAGACAAAGAAGGATTTTTGAGAAATGATAAATCTTTGATACAAACATCGGGAAGGGCAGCAAGAAATGCAAATGGAAAAGTAATTATGTATGCTGATAAAATAACCAGATCAATGCAACATACTATTGATGAAACCAACCGTAAACGGGCAAAACAAATTGCTTTTAATGAGAAACATGGCATAACACCTAAAACAGTGTTTAAATCTAAGGAGGATATTAAAAAATCTGCTTCAGTATTAGACATTAAGGGCAAAGAGGATGTCGCTACTTACAGCGAACCACAAGCTGAATTGAGTTTAGCTTCTGATCCAATCATACAATATATGTCTAAAGAACAACTACAAAAAACAATTGAAACCAGCGAGAAAGCAATGAAAAAAGCTGCAAAAGAACTTGATTTTATGGAAGCTGCAAGACTAAGAGACGAAATGTTCTCGCTTCAAAAGATATTTAAACAACGTTTCAAGTAGCTTAGCCGTTGAGCAAATAGTAGGTTTTTAAAAGAGTCAATATGCTAAATTAACTATTCATCAATAATCAATGCATAGTTACTTAAAGTTTAATTCATTAAGTAATTTTTTAAAAAATTAATAGTAAACAGAACAATTTTAATATTTTTTAAGAGTTAATTATTGATCTTATCACGCTGAAATCAAGAATTAGCAGACAAAACTTCTACCTCAATAATTATTCTTAATTTTACTCTTTGAATTCAAAGAAACAGAAGTAGTATATGTATAAAAAAATATTTTTCTTAGCACTTATTCTAATATCAAGTGTTCAACTAATTCAAGCGCAATTTAGACCTTACAGTAACGAGTTTATGGCTTTAGGAGTCGGTGCGCGTGGTCTAGCGATGGGTAATGCGCAATCTGCCATTGTTAATGATGTAAGCAGTGCCTATTGGAATCCAGCAGGATTAAATGATGTAGAAAACTTACAAGTATCAGCAATGCATGCAGAATGGTTTGCTGGTGTTGGTAAATACGATTACATCGGTTTTGCCAAAAACATTCGGAATGATCGTGCTGTAGGCGTCTCTCTAATAAGATTTGGAGTAGACAACATTCCCAATACGCTCAGCTTAGTTGATGGGTCTGGGAATGTCAATTACGAAAACATCACCACTTTCTCTTCTGCCGATTATGGGGTTTTGCTGTCTTATGCGCAAAAATTAGATGTCTTAGGTGGGATAAAAGTTGGTGGAAATGTCAAAATCATCCATCGTAAGGTTGGTAGCTTTGCAAAGTCTTGGGGCTTTGGTATCGACTTGGGAGCACAATATGTTTACAAAAATAAACTGAGATTGGGAGCTACTTTAAGAGATGCAACCTCCACTTACAATACATGGGCTTTCTCTTTTACAGAAGAAGAAAAAGAAGCTTTAAAGCTTGCTAATAACGAAATTCCTGTCAACTCTGTTGAGCTCACTTCGCAACAACTGATCGTTGGTGGTGCTTACAAATTTTTTGATTCGGATAAAATAGATGTGCAAAGTGCATTGGATTTGGTAGCAACTTTTGGGGAGAGAAATAACCTGATAAAAGGTCCTATTAGTATTGATCCAAGAATTGGACTTGAAGCTACTTACAATGAAAAAATTGCCTTGAGATTGGGATTGAATAATTTTCAACGCTTCTCAAAAGATGGAGATGTTGAAAACAAAAGTTTGAGCTTTCAACCAAATGTTGGTTTGGGATTAAATCTAAATTTCCTAACAGTTGATTATGCACTGACAGGATTTGGAACAGTTGCAAGTGGCGTTTACTCCCACATTTTTTCTGTTAAACTGGATTTCAACGCTTCAGACAGATTCAACTAGAAACTTCTCCAATCACCCAATTCACTCTTTTTACCAAATGTATAAATGCAACCAAAGCGTTTCTTCAATAAAAAAATACATTAATGAAAAATATATTTCTTTTAGGATTATTCACCATTTTCTGTCTTTCCACAAATGCACAGAAATACGATAATGAATGGATCGATTTTAGTAAAACTTATTATAAAATTAAAATTGGTACTGATAATATTTATCGAATACCAACAAATGTTATTCAACAAGCAGGACTACCTTTAGAACCTGTTGGATATAAAATATTTCACAAAGGAGAAGAAGTTCCTATATACACAAGTTCTAACAGCACCTTTGGAAATAATGACTTTATTGAATTTTATGGTAAAAAAAATGATGGAACTTACGATACACAACTATTCCGTGAGCCGAGCTGGCAAATTACCGATTTAGAAAGTTCTATCACCGACACGGCCTCTTACTTTTTAGTTTGGGATGATACCGAACCTGGAAGCAGACTTACAGAAATTGGAAACGATATTAGTGTTGTTCCTGAAAAAGATGAATACTTTGAACATACGATAACGGAGGTCTTAGACCAAGAGTTTTTTGAAGGAACACCAGATACCAGAATTTGGGCTGGAGTAAATAGTTACTTATCTGACTTTGGAAAAGGAGAAGGGTTTACAAGTACCATCATCCTACCAGGAGTAAACAGAAACTTTAGTTTTTTCACCCCTTCGCCTTATGATAATGGTGAAATGGTAAAAGTGAAAACAAAATTAATCGGTCGTTCAAATGATTTATTTGTTACCTCTGGAGACCACCACGTTAAAATAAGAGTAAACGACAATGTTTATGTTGATGACTATTACGAAGGGTATCAATTTAAAGAATTTGATTTTGAAATGCCTATTAGTGAATTGGGCGAACTTTCAACTTTTAATTTTGAAAGTGTGGCAGATGTATTTAACCTTGAAGCTTATTACGATCAATTGGCTGTAGGATTTGACATTTATCCAAATTATAATGACAGTTTATCAAGTGGTCTTTCAGGTGATAGAAATTCCGTTGCGTTTATTGAATTGACTTATCCACATTCTTTTGATTTTGGAGATAAGTCTACTTACAAGTTTTCTATTGCCAATGAAAATGTTCGATACATGGAAATCGAAAATTTTGATGGTGGGGAACAACCAATTTTATATGATTTAGATGCCAACTTAAGACTGTTGCCTGTTAAAGATGGGGATGTTTATAAAATAAGAATCAACCAAATTCCCAGTCAACCATCAAGAAGAAACCTTGTAATTTCTAATCAAAATGCAGCCATTTCTGTTATTGATAATTTAGAACAAACCAACTTTATTGATTATTCAAATCCATCATTAGCTGGAGATTATATTATGATCACCCACCCTAGCCTAAGGGCTGAAATAAATGGAGAAGATCAAGTAGAAAAATACAAAAATTATAGAGCGTCTACTTCAGGAGGAAATTATACTCCATTGGTTGTAGATATTTTTCAAATTTATGATCAGTTTGGTTTTGGTATCAATCAACACCCACAAGCTTTCAGAAACTTTTGCAATTTTATCATCGACCAACATTCAAATGGAACCTGGGATATCCAACCAGAATATTTATTCTTAATAGGAAAATCAATCAGATACTCCCAAACAAGATCAAATCCAATAAATTTTAAAAACAACCTGGTTCCTACCTATGGTACTGCTGGTTCAGATATACTGCTTAGTTCAAGAAGCATTTATACCTACAAGAATCAACTAGCTACAGGAAGAGTGAGTGCAAAATCTTCACTTGACCTTAAAGACTATTTAGATAAAGTCATCAAATATGAAATGCTTCAAAACGAAGTCATCAACTGCGAAACAGGCAATAAAGATTGGATGAAAAATGTTTTGCACATTGCCGCTGGCGAAAATGGAAATGAAGAAGAAGACTTTGTGAATTATTTGAATGGATATGAAAAAATTGTTGAAGATGTCAATTTTGGAGGAACAGTGCTTAATACTTTATCAAGTGCATCGCCTAGTGTTGAACCGCATTCTATAGCTGAATATTTAGACCAAGGACTATCACTACTGACTTTCTTTGGACACTCAAATGGTCAGTTTTGGAAATACGATATTGGAGATCCACAAGACTATGATTATCAAGATAGGTTTCCTTTTATTTTCTCAAGCTCATGCTTTGTTGGTGACATCCATAAAACTTATGATTTTGCTGATCCAATTATGGCTGAAAAACACACTTTAGCACAAGACGCAGGTGCCATAGGATTTTTAGCATCTGTAAGTTTTGGTTTTCCTTCCTTACTAGATCAATATTCAACCTCATTGTACAATAACTTTTCTAGTAAACTATACGGTCAACCAATTTCAAAATCTATTCAACAAACTATTTTGGACATTTACGATCCTCAAGAGGTTGGGGTAAGAATTACTTGTCAAGAGTTTACGCTAAGTGGAGATCCAGCAATCACACTATATCACTTTGACAAACCTGACTTCGAAGTTTCGCCAGCAAGCATTGCTTTTGAACCTGCTAGTATTTCTTCATCAAATGATTCAGTGAATGTATTGATTACTGTTTCTAATACAGGCAAGGCCGTTGAAGATTCTATAGATATAAAAATAGAACAAACACTGCCAGATGGTAGCCCTGGAAATGTTGTAGTGACAACTGTTCCATCTCCAGCATACGAAGAAACATATGAAATTTATATTCCAATAAAAACATTGCTAAATGAAAATCCAATAGGTGAAAATACTTTTACCATAACAATAAATGACGGAAATGAAATTTCTGAAAGCTGTGTAGACAACAATTCTACTATCAGAACAGAATTGGTACTACCAACCACGGCACTGCCTTTAGATCCTTGTCAATATGCAATTGTAAGTAACGGTGACATTACACTTAAAGCCTCTTCTTCAGCTCCTATTTTAGAAGAAACAGAATACATTTTTCAAATAGATACAACAAGTGAGTTTAAAACAATTTTGGCTTCTGACCAAGTTACAAGTAAAGGTGGTGTCATTCAATGGAAACCAAACCCAGCTATTTTAACTTTGGAAAATAACAGAGCCTACTATTGGAGAATTAGTGTGAATCCAAAAATTCCAGGAGAACCATTTACATGGCAAGAAAGTACATTTACATATATTGAAGGTTCGCCAGATGGTTGGGATCAATCACATATTTACCAATTTGAAAAAGATGAATTTGTAGAGAGTTATATCAATTTTGATGAAAATCTTTTTGAATATTCACCAATTCAAAACTCGCTATTTTGCAGAAATACTTTCACTAACAATGTAGATGAGGTAGAATCATTGGAATATCAAATCAATAATGTGACACAGGCTCAAAACTCTTGTTTATTGCAAGGAGATGGCGATGCTTGTCGTGGAGGGGTTTCTTTTGTTGTCATTCCACCTGCTTCTTTTGAACCTTGGAGAAGTTTCTTGCAATCTAGCGGTGGAACAACTTGTGAAAAGTTTGGACAATACGACAATATACATTGTACCAATACTTCTAGACCAATCTTTCAATTTCACGTTGGATCACCTAATGATGTAGATAATATTATGGACTTGGTAAATGATATTCCTGATGGATATTATGTCTTAGCTTTTTCAATAGACGAACATAACATTACCAGCAATACAGAACCTGGTTTTCAATCTGCTCTACCTCCACTTCATGAATTTTTTGAAAACATGGGTTTTGAAAACTTTGGCAACAAACCGAAAAACTCTACATTCATAGCTTTCGGTAGAAAAAACAGACCAGCATTCAACAACAAGCATTTATTAATAACAGAAGATCAAGATGAGGTTCTTGAACTAAACATCTCTGTTAATAGTAATAAAAATGAAGGAGATATTTTAAGTACCAAAATTGGACCTTCTAAAAAGTGGGATAAAGTTGTTTGGGATGCTGAACCTGTTTTTGATTTTGAGCTGAATGACACTATTGAAATAAATGTTTATGGAGTTGGTAGTAACGGATTCAAAACACTTTTAAAAACCAGCACAGAAAAAGAAATTGATATTTCAGATATAAATGCAAACACTTATCCTTTCATTTCCCTTGAAGCCAAAACCAATGACTTCATTGAATATACAATGCCACAAATAAAATACTGGAGAGTCTTTTTCGATCGTTATCCTGAAATTAGCCTAAACCAAAACTTGGGCTACACCTTCCAAAGTGATACACTTTTTCAAGGTACAGATGGATACTTTGAAATGGCAGTAACCAACGTTACAAACATAGATATGGATAGCTTATTGGTTCATTATATAATGGTGGATGCTCAGAAACTTGAAGATACCATTGCAGTAACTTATCCGCCAATACTTGCCAACTCAACAAACAATATTCAATTTGATTTTCCAACAGGCAATTTGGAAGGCAATGTATTTTTAAAAGTAATTTTAAATGCTTTGAATGATCAGCCAGAAAAAATAGATTTCAATAATAGACTGTTGCTTCCATTTCACGTAATTGGAGATCAAATAAATCCAATTTTAGATGTTACTTTTGATGGGGTACATATTTCAAATGGAGATATTGTCGCTGCAAGTCCTGAAATCAGAATAAAAATTACTGATGAAAATTTATTCAATGCCTTGGATGAAAATTCATTATCCATTGTTTTAGTAGACAACAATGGCAATGCTGAAACTTTAGACTTAACAGCGGATAATGTAACTTTTGCTCTTCCGAATCAAGAAGATGTTGCAAACGGTTCCAATTGCTTCGAAGTAATTTATACTCCTACTTTCTTGGAAGATGGAACCTACCGATTACAAGTCCAAGGTAGAGACAAAGCAAACAATGTTGCAGGCTCTAACGAATATGCTATAAGTTTTGAAGTCGTAACAACTTCTTCAATAACTCAAGTTGTTAACTATCCAAATCCGTTTACAACTGCCACACGATTCATTTTCACTTTAACTGGAAGCACGGTTCCCGATGATTTAAAAATTCAAGTATTTACCGTTTCAGGAAGAGTTGTTAGAGAAATATCCAAAGCAGAACTAGGAAATGTGCATATTGGTAAAAATATCAGCGATTTCGTATGGGATGGTACCGATCAATACGGAAATGAATTGGCAAATGGCGTTTATTTTTACAAAGTAACCGCTACCAATAACAATGAAGATATTGATTTACTAAAAATAAGTACTTCCGAAGCCAATAACGGAAAATACAATATGTCTTCAACCAATAAACTTGATGCTACTTTTGGCAAACACAATATTGGTAAATTGTATAAAATGAGATAATCCAAACATATTATTATTATTAATTATTAAGCCGAGCATCACTTTGATGCTCGGCTTTTTTTAATATTTTCGCCATAAATAGCCGTCATCTCCAGCAAAAACAACAATCCTTAAAAAAAACGGTAAACTGAGATGCTTGGAAAAATACCTGAGAAAGACAACAAAAAAATACATCGATTATTTATGTTCAGACACTTGTATCGAAAATTATCGAAAATATTTACCTTTACATCTTAATTTACGTAAAGCTAATTAGAATAAAAATCAACCAAATGACTGTTAAGTCCCCTGCGATTCAATACAATCGTAAAAAACATAGCAAAAAGACATTATTAGACTTATACAAAGGCATGCTTTTACCTCGTATGATCGAAGAAAAGATGCTCAGTTTATTAAGACAGGGTAAAATTTCCAAATGGTTCTCTGGAATTGGGCAAGAAGCCATTGCCACAGCTATTCCACTTGCTTTAAAACCTGACGAATACATCTTACCAATGCACAGAAACCTCGGTGTTTTTGTCAACAGAGACATTCCACTTCACAAATTGTTTTTGCAATGGCAAGGTAAAAAAGATGGCTTTTCAAAAGGACGTGATCGTTCTTTCCACTTTGGCACCAATGAACACCACATTGTTGGAATGATTTCGCACCTTGGTCCCCAATTGGCTGTTGGCTCAGGTATTGCAATGGGCGATAAGTTGAAAAAAGAAAAGAAAGTTACTTTGGCATTCACTGGCGACGGAGGAACGAGCGAAGGCGATTTTCACGAAGCTTTAAATGTCGCTTCAGTTTGGGACTTACCTGTTATCTTTCTAATAGAAAACAACGGTTACGGATTGTCAACACCAATCAAAGAACAATACAATTGTGAATATTTAGTAGAACGTGGCAAAGGCTACGGAATGGAAAGCCATCAAATTGATGGCAACAATATTTTGGAGGTCTACGAGACAATCAAATCCATTGCACAATCTATCAGAAAAAAACCAAGACCTGTTTTAATCGAAGCAATGACCTTCCGAATGAGAGGGCACGAAGAAGCTTCTGGTACAAAATATGTCCCTAAAAAATTGATGTCGGAATGGGCTTTGAAAGATCCAATTTCAAACTTTGAACAGTACTTGCTTAGCCTAGATATTTTAACTGAAGATTTAATTTCGGAAATAAGAGCTAATAATAAAGCCTTAATAGAATCTGAATTGAAAATTGCTTACAGCGTTCCCGAAATTCAAAACGAAGAAACAAGCGAAGAGATTCCAGATGTATTTTCTGCTATTAAGAAAAAATCCATCAAAAAACCTTCAAAGAAAAAAAGTGAAAAAAGATTCATCGACGCTATTTCGGATGGATTAAAACAGTCTATGCAAATGCATGACAACCTAATCTTAATGGGTCAAGACATTGCAGATTATGGTGGTGTTTTTAAAATTACGGATGGATTTTTAAAAGAATTTGGAAAAGACAGAGTGCGCAACACACCTCTTTGCGAGTCCGCAATTTTAGGAATTGGCTTAGGCTTATCTATCAACGATTACAAGTCTATGGTAGAAATGCAGTTTGCCGATTTTGTAACTTGTGGATTTAATCAAATAATAAACAACCTAAGCAAAACCCATTACAGATGGGGACAAAATGCAGACGTGGTTGTAAGGATGCCTACAGGTGGAGGCGTTGGGGCTGGACCATTCCATTCACAATCCAATGAAGCATGGTTTTTCCATTCTCCAGGATTAAAAATCGTTTATCCATCCAATCCACACGACGCAAAAGGATTATTGATCGCAGCTATAAATGAACCTAATCCTGTTATGTACTTTGAACACAAAGCTATGTACAGAAGTTTATCTGCTGAAATTCCAGATGATCCTTATGAAATAGAAATAGGAAAAGCCAAAATAGTTACCGAAGGAGAAGACCTAACCATCATTACCTACGGAATGGGCGTACATTGGGCTAAAGAAGTTATAGAAGCCCACCCTCATATCAGTGCGGAATTAATAGACTTAAGAAGTTTATGTCCGCTCGATACAGAAACCATATTTAATTCTGTCAACAAAACAGGAAAAGCCATTGTACTTCATGAAGATAGCATCACTGGTGGAATAGGCGGCGAAATTGTCGCTCTTATTTCCGAAAATTGTTTTCAGAATCTTGATGGTCCAGTAATGAGGTGTGGATCATTGGACACGCCTGTACCTTTTGCCAAAGCTTTAGAAAAACATTATCTACCAGTAGATCGTTTTAAACTAAAGTTATTAGAATTGTATGAATACTAAAAAATTATTCAACTCATTAAATACACTTTTTTATTCTTTATTCTTATTTAATATTCTAGGAGTTTCTGCACAAGTGAGTAATCTCTCTTTTGAGAAAAAGGAGATACTTGTGTCCAAAAAAGGAATGACCAATATTGCCGATATTCAAAATGATTTTTATCCTTCACTTGAATTATTAGATGTACCTATGCCTGGTGGTTCTTATTACAATGATCATTTGCAAGAGACAAAAAACAAAAATAACGACAAGCTTAAAAATCAATTTTTAGAAACAAACAGTTTAAAAATTGAACTTTCAGAATCACCAACGATAGGATTGAGTTTTGAAGGCAATCAAGCAACAAGTATTCCCAATGATAACGCTCTTGCCATTTCAAATAGTGGTTGGTTGGTCTCTGTGGTAAATTCTACTATTTATATGAAAAATGTAAATAACCTTGAAGAAACTCCTTATGAAATTTCACTGAGCGCATTTTCTGAAAGCTTAGGTACTTACCTTAAAACGTATGATCCAAGAATTGTTTATGATCAAGAAGAAGATAGATTTATTTTACTTTTTTTGAATGGATATAACTCTCAAGCATCTAATATAATTGTCGCATTTTCTGAAAGCAATAACCCAACACAAAATTGGAGTTTATACGAAATTCCTGGCGATCCTTTTGACGATGAAAGATGGACCGATTACCCAATGATGACAGTTAACAAAAATGAATTGTTCATTTCGGCAAACCTGATCAAAGATGGGGAAAACTGGCAATCAGGTTATACAAAAACAGTCATCTGGCAAATAAATAAGTACAGGGCTTACAGTGGAAAAAACAATTTGAATATTATGATTTGGGATCAAAATTATACAGAAAACCAAAACCCTATCCGCAATGCCATTCCCGTAAAAGGTGGTTTGGGTTTAACTGGTCCCAACCAATACTTTTTGTCAAATAAAAACTTTGCCACAAGCAATGATTCTATTTTTTTAATTGAATTAACCAATCCGCTTGGTAGTGAAAATGCTGAAATTAAAATAGATGTTTTGAAAAGCAATGCCCTATATGGACTACCACAAAATATCAAACAAAAAGGCAGTATCAGAAATTTATTAACCAATGATGGAAGAATATTGGCAGCAATAATTCAAGACCATAAAATTCATTTTGTTTCTACTTCAATAGCAGACGGATCGGACAAAACAGGTATTTATCATGGAATAATTGAAAACTTATCATCAGAAAACAAAGAAATAAATGCACAATTAATAACTGACCCGCAACTCAATCTCGCCTACCCCAACCTTTCTTATGCCGGACTTCAATCTGGAGACAATGAATTTATAATCACATTTGGACACGCTTCACCCGAACATTTTGCTGGTCATTCTATGGTATTGTTTGACAATGGTTCATATTCAAAAATTTCAATAATAAAAGAAGGAGAAAATGCAATCGGAATAAGCCAACACACTGGAAATGAAAGATGGGGAGACTATACTGGCTCCCAACTTCAGTACAATAAGCCTGGAAACGTTTGGACAGTAGGTACTTATGGAAAAGCAAATAATAAAAGAGGCACCTGGATAGCACAGCTTATTTCACCCAAAGCCGCTACTTTGCATACTGACCTCGACACAAATATTGAAAATTGGGAGACCAACCAAGAAAGTTTCAATAAGAAAATTAGGTCATATCCTAATCCTGCGAGAGATTTTGTTTATCTTGAATTTGAAATGTTCAGCCCGGAAGTTCTGAATTTCGAATTATACAATAATCAAGGTATTCTTATTAATAAAATTCTTAATCAAGAAGCAAAGACTGGTGTCAACCAATTTAAGTTTTCAACCAACTCTTTAAATTCTGGATTGTATTTTTTAAAAATCAACAACAAAAGCAAAACACTAGTTAATAGAAAAATAATCATTCAATAAACTATTAAATTGGATTTAGAAAAACTTTACGAATTTTACAAAAGCTCAAACGGCGTCTGTACCGATACTAGAAAACTGCAACCTGGACAAATCTTTTTTTCATTAAAAGGAGGCAATTTCAATGGAAATAAATATGCGCTTGAAGCCATTCAAAAAGGTGCAACACTTGCTGTCATTGATGAACCTGAGTTTAAAACGAACGAAAGTCATTATTTTTTAGTAAACAATGCTTTAGAAGCTTTGCAAGAATTGGCTCATTATCACCGCAAACAGTTAAAGATTCCTGTCATCGCAATTACAGGCTCAAATGGTAAAACAACCACCAAAGAACTCATTAAAGAAGTTTTGAGTACTACCTATGAAACCATTGCCACGGAGGGAAATTTAAACAATCATATTGGCGTTCCTTTGACCGTCCTTTCTATTAAAGAACGTCATGAAATGGCGATTGTAGAAATGGGTGCCAACCACAAAACAGAAATAAATCAGCTTTGTAAATATGCATTGCCAAACTTTGGATTGATAACAAATATTGGCACCGCCCATTTAGAAGGGTTTGGTGGACCTGAAGGTGTCAAACAAGCCAAAGCAGAACTCTTTGAGTTTTTAGAAGCTTTCAACGGACGATGTTTTGTAAATATGAGCGATTATAAAATTTCTGAAATTGCCTATTTCATCCAAAAAGTTACAACTTATGGAACAGGTAAATTTTACAATATAAATGGAAAAGCATTGCCGTCCGACGACTTTCTGAAAGTAGTATGGTTTCCTAAAAAAGCAGGCAAAGCAGCACCCGAACCAGAGCCAGTAATCATCAATACACAACTTATCGGTCGATACAACTTAGACAACGTTTTAGCAGCAGTTGCAATAGGAGTAAAATTCAAAGTACCCAAAGAAAATATTAAAAGTGCCATTGAAAATTACAGTCCGAAAAACAATCGATCACAGATTGTAAAACAAGAAAGCAATACCATTATTCTGGATGCTTACAATGCAAACCCCAGTAGCATGGAAGCAGCGTTAAAAAATTTAGAAACCAATAAAACAAAAAACAAAGTTGCTGTTCTTGGTGAAATGTTGGAATTGGGAGAATACAGCGAGTCCGAACACGAACGCATTGCCGACTTGGCAAACCAACTCAATTTAAACCAACTCATTTTGGTTGGAGCAGCATTTGAACCTTTCAAATCAAAATGCACACACTATTTCGAAGACAACAAAGCAACCAAAGAATGGTTTGAAAAGCAACATTTTTCAGATACGATCATTCTCATAAAAGGATCTCGTGGTGTCGCATTGGAAAAGATTTTAAAGCCCGAGAGTGATTCATAAATAAACAATTTAAGTTTCTACTTGTTCTTAAAATATGAGTCAAAAAATCACCATCTTTTGGCATCGTCGTGACTTGAGACTGCACGACAATGCTGGTCTATACAATGCATTGAAAAGCGACCACCCTGTTTTACCTTTATTTATTTTTGATAAAAATATTTTAGATAAACTTGAAGATAAAAATGACAAACGGGTACAATTTATTCACGATAATTTAACAGCACTCCAAAGCAAATTAAAAAAATTAGGTACTAGTATTATTGTAAAATATGGC
>JAHDGP010000061.1 GCA_020627525.1 Bacteroidota bacterium | reverse complement strand
AGTTTTGCGACTCTTTAGGAATAATCAGCATATTTGCGTACTTCTAAGACCTACTCCCAATAACAAAATCTGATATTATTTATTAGTAATCATCAAGAAATTAATGATAGAATCCAAAGATATAGCTGAAATTTTACTCAATTCTCCCAGTGTCGAATTGCTCAGGCTTAGACAAAGAGACATAATCGTTGAATTTTTTATTAATATATTCAAAAATGATGAAGATGTAATTGCTTCTGAAAGATTGCATAGCAATTTGGCAGATTTTTTGGAATTCCGTGACATTCAAAACGATGAAGAGAGTGGAATTGAAATCTTTGATTCATTTGAAGAAAAAGCCAAAAAATATATAAGAAAATGGACTGATAAAGGCTTTTTGACAAATTACACCGAAAACGAATCCATTTACTATGAGTTGACATCACATACCAATAAGACATTAACCTGGCTGGAGAGCTTAAAGAAAAAAGACTTTGTTGGTGCAGAGTCAAAATTTAAAGACATATTCAATCAGTTGAACAATTTAGTAGAATTTACGAGCGACGATAAAGAAAAAAGAATTAAAATTCTTGAAGCTAAAAAGAAAGAAATTGATGATCAAATTCAAGTATTAAAAGAAGGAGATGTAAAAGTATTTGAAGATTATCAAATAATTGAAAAGTTTAATAAGCTGAATCATTCAGCAAAAGAATTATTGTCTGATTTTAAAGAAGTTGAGGATAATTTTAAAAACATTACTAAAGAAATTTATCACAAACACTCTGATAGCTCATTGAGAAAAAGTGATATTCTAGGTTTTACATTCGATGCGTTGGATGAATTAAAAGACAGTCATCAGGGAAAGAGTTTTTATGCTTTTTGGAGATTTTTGATGGATAGAAGTCTGCAAGAAAAGTGGCAAGGACTTACAGCTGAATTGTTTAAAACATTATCTGAAAAAAATATTGATTCAGAAGATATGTTTTTGAATGGGATGAAAAACCACTTGTATTTTGCAGGATTGAAAGTTACCAGAGCCAATGATAAGATGGCTAAAAAATTAAGTCGCATTATCAAAGACAATCAGGTTTCTCAAAAAGATGTAACGGATAGGCTAATACAAGATATTAAATCTCATTTAAATGAAATAAGCAAAATGCAAGAAACACCAGATATTTCTATTGAAATTGATGGTGAATTTGATATTAACATTCCATTGGAAAAAGGTTTGTCCTACGAGCAAAAAGTAGATATTACCTATGAGAAAAAACCCAAATTAGCAAAAAATAACATTGCAGAATCAAATACATTGAGCAAAGTATTTGATAAACATGTTATTGATAAAAAAATGTTGGCAAATAGAATTAAAAAGGCATTGAGTCGAAAACCCCAAACAACCTTGCAAAATGTGATAAAAGCAAATGGTGGCATTGAAAAAGGACTGCCAGAATTGTTTGGTTATTTCAGTGTGTTGAAAAATTTTACCCACAATTTTAACCCAGAAAAGCAACAAGAAATAGTATTTGATAGTAAGAATTTTAAATCAATACTGGTACCTGAAATTATACTAATTAAATGAATCATTTACAAGATAAAGTAAAACCCTATTCTAGAGCGATTGTGAAATTACTTCGTGGAACAGTAGAAAGTAGCGATACCGTTTGGTCCAATGTTTTGAATTATAGAGATGAAATTCAAGACTACATAAATCAAATTGGTCTGGAACTGATTCTTAAAGAAGATGATGGATATGCTTACCTCAAGCAATTTGAAATTGATAGTGATGGCAATACCATTGGTTTGGTTTCCAGAAGAAAAGTGGGTTTTGAAACTTCTATTCTTTTAGTGATTTTAAGACAAATAATAGAAGAGTTTGAACAAAATCCTGTTGAGTTTCAAGCAACTGAAAAACACATTTCTCACAATGAATTGCGTGATGAAATAGAATTGTTTCTTCCTGAAAAATACAATAAAGTAAAGTTTTTTAAAGATTTGGACAATTACATTAAAAGAGCTTTGGACTTAGGTTATTTAAAAGAAATGAAAAGCACGGAAGGTGAAGTCAATTATAAAATACACCGTATTGTAAAGGAGAAAATCACCTTAGATATTTTAAATGAATTTAAAGAAAAATTAGATAATTATGTTGAGTCTATTTAATACAAGTTCCGACAAAGTTGGATTTAGGCTTCAATATATGGAGCTTTATAACTGGGGCACTTTCGATAATCAAATTTTTAAAATAGCACCTTTGAGCAATAATTCTTTATTGACAGGGGCGAACGGTTCTGGAAAAACAACTTTTATTGATGCCTTGCTGACTCTTTTGGTACCTGCCAAGAAAGATCGTTTTTATAATCAATCTTCTGGTGTAGAAAAAAAAGGAGACCGATCTGAAGAAAGTTATGTTTTGGGGCATTATGGAGATATTCAAAAAGATGGTGAGTTGGGAACAACTACACAAATGTTGCGTGATAAAGGTTCTTATTCAGTGCTACTTGCTTGTTTTACCAATACAGATCAAAAAACGGTTACACTGTTTCAAGTACGTTGGTTTGCAAATGGAGATTTAAAAAGAGCATTCGGTATCGCTCATCACGCCCTTGAAATTGAAACTGATTTTTCATCGTTTGATGCTAAAAGAGGCTGGAAAAAACGTTTGGAAAAAATCTATAATTCCAATAGATTAAAGAAAGTTTTGGAGTTCTTTGATGGACCCACAAAGTATGCTGAAAGAATGGTAGACTTGTTTGGTATGAAGTCTATAAATGCTTTGAGTTTGTTTAATCAAGTAGTCGGTATAAAAGTATTAGGAGACTTAGACGAATTTATTCGAACCAATATGTTGGAATGGCGAGATGCTGAAAATGAATACATTCAACTCAAAGAGAGTTTTGTCACTTTGATGGATGCCAAAAACAATATTGATAAAGCAAAAGAACAAATCAAGCAGCTAGAACCAATAAATAAAATGGCAGATGAGCTGAAAGAAAATAATAAAAAACTAATTGAATTAGAAGCTGAGAAAAATGTCAGTGCGTATTGGTTCGCTCAAAAAGGCAAGGAGCTTTCTGAAAATGAAATAGAATCACTCAATGAAAAGCTTAAAAATTCCGAAAACGAAATTGCAAAGCTCAAAGAAAATGAAAACGAACTGAAGGAAAAAGAAACCGACCTAAGTATACAAATTAAAAGCGACGGAGTTGGTAAACAAATAACAGAGTTGGAGAAAGAAATGTTGCGTTTAGAAAAAGTAAGGAATGAACGCAAACAGAAATTGGTGGCTTACAACGCTTTGTCTGAAAAGCTAAGCCTCACTATAAATCCTACAGAAGAAATATTTTACCAAACGAGAGAAACGGCAAAAACAAAAAAGGAAGATAGCAAAGAAGTACAAAATTCTTTCAGAGAAGAGCTTAGAAAAATAAAAAACAAAGAGGAGGGAATAGAGAAAAATATTCAAGCTGGAATTGATACCGTTAAATTATTACAAGATAATAGAAACAATATTTCTAATGAACTTATTCAAATACGAGAAGATATTTTGAATATCGTTGGAGCTAAAAAGGAAGAAATGCCCTTCGTCGGTGAGTTGATTATGGTAGACAATGGGGAGCAAGTATGGGAAGCCGCTATTGAAAAATTGCTTCGCAATTTTTCGCTGCATTTGCTGGTGCCTGAAAAATATTATTATCAAGTAAATGAATATGTGAATAAGACCAACTTGCGGGGAAAGTTATCTTTTCAACTTTTTAAAAAATATTCATCATTAAAAGCAATGCAAAACAATAATTTCCATTTCAATGCATTGATTAATAAAATAAAATTTAAACCAAACAATCAATTTGTTGATTGGGTTGAAGATAAAGTTGTCAAAGATTTTAACTTTATTTGTGTTGAAAATTTAGCAGATTTCAACGTGCATGAAAAAGCAATTACCAAAGAAGGGCTCATGAAATTTGGTAAAGGTTTGCATAAGAAAAACGATTCTGCTGAAATTAACAATAAAGAAAATTATATACTAGGTTGGGACAATACCGATAAATTAGAAGCTTGGAAAAAAGAATTAAAACAATATCAAACAGATCAGGAGGAGATAAAAGTAGCTATCCAAAAAATAAATTTATCCATTGCTAATACGGAAGAGGAACAAGAGCATTATTCTGATTTGTACAAGTTGTTTGAAAGCTATGATGATATTGACTGGCAAACTTATGCAGACAAATATCAAGGGATGCAAGAAGCAAAGGGAAACTTGTCTTCTGCCAATGATAAAGTGAAAGTTTTAAATGAACAATTGGCAAGTGTCAAGAATAATTTGAAGGCAAATGAAAAATTGATTGACAAACAAAAAGAAACTAGAACAAAGGTTAAAAACCTAATCGAAGCAGCAGAGCAAAAACTGGCAATTCAAATAAATTTAATAAAATCTCTTTTTAATGAACAAATAGATTTAGCAGATTTTGAAGGGAAAAACCCACAAGTTGCCAATATCACATTTGCTGATTTTGATAAAATACGAATTGCTTTTCAAAAAGACAATACAGGCGGAATAGAAAAATTATCGGCAAAAATAGCAAAATTAAAAGAGCGTTTGATCCCAAAAATAAGTGCTTTTAAAAATCCATCAGAGGCTATTAGTTCAAAATATAAATCTTGGCGTTCAGAAGTAAGCGCACTGCCTGAAAAAGTAGAATTTGTTGATGAATACCAAGAGAAATACAAACGCTTAGTCGAAGACGGTTTGGTTCAGTTTGAAAACCGCTTCAATAAATACTTAGAAGATACAATTACCGATAGAGTAGGCGGATTTAATATGTTTTTTCAGAATTGGGCGAATGATATTAAATTGAATGTAGACTCGTTAAACGATGCGCTTCGTGAAATAGAATTTAAAAAAGACCCTAAAACATTTATTCAACTTGTTGCACACAATAAGACGAATGAGGACATTGGCAACTTTAATAGAATGTTGTTAAATGCCATTCCTAATTTTATTGAAATTGAAAGCACTGTTGATGGAAAGCGACTACATTTCGAAAACAACATTGAACCTTTTATTAAAAAATTAGAAGATGAGAAGTGGCGAAATAAAGTCTTAGATGTACGAACTTGGTTTGATTACAAAGCAGAAGAATATTACGCCGAAACCAAGAAAAAAGCAAAAACCTATTCGGGAATGGGACAACTTTCAGGAGGTGAAAAAGCCCAGCTTACCTACACTATTTTAGGATCAGCCATTGCCTATCAATTTGGTTTGACAAAAGAAGGATTGCAGAGCAATTCGTTTAGGTTTGTAGCCATCGACGAAGCGTTTAAAGCGCAAGATGAGGACAAGGCTTTGTACCTGTTGAATTTGTGTAAGCAGTTGCATTTGCAGCTATTGGTTGTTACCCCGAGTGACAATATTCACATTGTTGAACCACATATTTCATTCGTGCATTTTGTGGAAAGACGTAATAATAAAAATTCTTGGTTGTACGATATGCCTATTGAACAATTTCAAGAAAAACGAGACAAATACATTGTTGAAGAAGTAGTTCAGTGATTTAAAACTATTCCATCATCTTACCCAAAATTTCTTTCATCATTTTAGCAGCCAAAAAGCCTGTCATATTTTGAAAATCTCTATCAGGATTGTATTCAACAATATCTGCTCCAATCACATTGGCTTCGATGTTTTGAATTAAATCAATTACTTGTCTGGATGTTAGTCCACCTGGTTCATGGTGCGAAACGCCAGGTGCAAATGCTGGATCAAACGCATCCATATCCAGAGAAATGTAAAGCGGATTTTCAAATTTTTTAATTTTGGATAAATCCAGTTTTCTCATTTGGTGAATTTCAACATTGAACTTTTTTGCTTGCTCCGCTTGGTGAGTATTTAAAGTTCTGATACCTACCTGCACTAGCCGTGAAGCCATATCGTTTTCCATTATTCTAGCAAAAGGGCAAGCGTGCGAATATTTATCACCTTCATAATTATCATACAAATCAGCATGAGCATCAATATGCAAGATGTCTAGTTTAGGGTAAATATTCGAATGAGCTTTTATGATCGGAAAAGTAATAGAGTGATCCCCACCTAGCGTAAATACTTTATTGTTTTCATTTAAATGATTTAGTGTAATTTTCTCAATATCGAAATATGTTGAAATCTCAAAATCGCCATTGTCTACAACACGATCATCGTTTATAGAAACCACATTTTCAGTAAACAAATTCATAGAACCACAGTGAAGTAACTCCCGAATTAGCTTGGGAGCCTTTCTCGGTCCTTTCTGATAAGAAGACTTTTCGTCATAATTTATTCCTTGAATGTTTATGATAGACATATGATTGTTTATTTGAATTTGTAACCTGTTAACAGTTCATTAAATTGAATAATTTTTTGGTAAAAATGTAAATTAAAATATTATCCTGAAAATACTGCCAGCGAATAAATTTATTTTGAATAAGTTGAATAAAAGAAAAAATTAACTTATATTTAAAAATATTATCTAACATATTTATTCACTTTGTACGACAACAGTTTGTCGTGCTCTAAAACTTATATTATGGAACCTTTTATTGGTACAGTTATTCAGTTTGCTGGTAATTTTGCGCCTAGAGGCTGGGCATTTTGTGATGGTCAACTTTTAGCAATAGCTTCTTATAATGCGCTATTTTCTATTTTAGGGACTACTTATGGAGGCGATGGTAGATCCACATTCGCTTTACCTGATTTACGTGGTAGAGTTGCGATGCATCCTGGTAATGGACCAGGACTAAGTTCGTATAACCTGGGACAAAAAGGAGGGTATGAAGGGGTAACCTTGAGCAGTAATCAAATTCCTCCACTTGATGATTACATTGCTTTACAAAATAGTAATAGTACTGCCTATTCAACAACGAATAAGTACTTTGCGACAAATACTAATAATAAACTATACAATTCAACTCCTGGTGGTGTTGCAAGTAATGCAGGAATATTAGGTCATGGTGGCAGCGGAGGACCACACGAAAATCGTCAGCCATATACTTGTGTGAATTCCATTATTGCTTTAGAAGGCCTTTATCCGTCAAGAAGTTAAAATAAATGTAATTAAAACAGTGGGTCAAATTTTTTGACCCACTGTTAAGTGCTTAAAAGATGATTTTTGAATACTTGAATCAATGCACAGGTCAGGTCAGGTCGGGACGCGTAGTCTATCCGTTTGTACTCATCAATGTCATTGCCTGAGCTTCGTCGAAACACTTAAAAACATCCGTCCATTTTCACAGAAAAAACAGCTCCTGCTTTAACTGTAAAGCCAGCATCCAAACAAATTGTATCCGCAGCCTCAAAAATCACGGGTGCATTTATCATTACTGCTCCATTCGAATTAATTTCATTTGCAGCATTATATGTATCGGGCAATATTTGTTGGTCCGTTAATGAAATAAAATTTAAACAGTCAAGGTCTCCTTCGTCGCCACTGCAATATGCTCTAAAACGGATATGGTCTATGTATATCGTTTCATCATTTCCACCAACCATAAAGGTCAAGCGCAAATCATTGTCGGTTACATTAGAATACATAAGAAATGCGTACTCTTGTGCAGTGGATTGTATTGTTAAATCCCTTTCTAAATAGGTGGTGCCATTAGTTCTGTTGCGCAACTTAATTGTCGCATTTCTTGTATCATCAGCTCTTAAATCCAATTGGATTAAATAATACTGTCCTGCTTCCATTGAATGATTATCTTGCCACAATTGCAAATCGTAATTGTTTATACCAGGATTTGTAATGTCCAAAACAGCCTTGGTCCAAGCATTGGTTGTTCCTGTCATTGTTGCTCCATTTATCTGACTCACCACCCAATTGGGAACATTAGGTGCATTTAATGTATTGAATTCTCCCTCAACTGTTTTTTCGACATTATCGCATGCAATAACGTTTACAGATTCTCCATAAACAACACCTTGCCCACTAGCAGATGCATACAAACGACCAGGTATATTTCTATCTCCAGCAATAATTTTATTGTCACCCCAAATTTCATTTTCTAAATGGTCATTAATTTTAACCCAACTTATTCCTGCATCATCAGAACGATAAAAGAAATCTCCACCCACACCATCTATTGATCCATAGATGTAAAGTGCAGGATAGTTGTTGTTGAATCCCTTTCCAAAGCTTAAAGCCTTTGCATTATTTACACTAAATTGATTTGAATAATTTGTCCAAGTTGTACCTGCATTTGTACTGTGCCAGAGATCATTGTTTATGTTTATCCACAGGTGTCCAGAATGTCCTGGAATACTTATTAATCTCGTTTTATTCCAAGCATCTGAAGTCGCTGGAAGGCTATTGGTATTGATGACACACCAGTTTTTTCCACCATCTGTACTTATGCTAAAATCACCATCCCATTCATAAAAATAAAAAACGCAATCGTAATTTTTATCAGCAGCAATGTTTCTACCTCCAGCAAAAACACTACTATTCATATTAGTCGCCGATACACCTCCATTTGCCAAACATGTTACATTAAAAGGGAAATTACATGTCGGTGCATCAACCATCGAACCAATGGAGTTTTGAAAATTTATTGCATTAATATCGCTTGTATATTTCATGCTATTTTCATTTAGAGCAATAACATTTTTCGGATCACCAGAAGACATCGCCACAATTGACCTTTCGTTATTGGTGTTATATGTTGTTTTATAAGCCCAATCAAGCCCACCATTGTTGCTGGTGTAAATGCCGCCTGGACTATTGTCCCAATTCTCAGTCAACATTAGAATTAAATTATCGGGTTGTGATTCACAAAAATCCATACTAGAACTTTTTTTAAATGCACCATCAAAATCAGCTCTTTCCAAAATATGGAAGGTAGCAAAATTATCAGGGTTTTCAATTCCATTGTCAAACAAAAAACCACTGTGATCACCACTGCCAACCATTAAAAAATTTCCTTCGCTATTACTTGGAAATGTAAGCAAATCAGTAGTTACAATTTCTTCATGTCCTTTTGAATAAAAGTTATGCCAAGAAACAGGACCAGTTGTTGAAAAATTATCAGTAGAAAAAGTACTGAACCAACTTGTGTAAAACAGCTTTGACGGATCAACAGGATCAAAGGCAATTTGTGATACATGTGAAGCAAAAGCTTCGTCTCTCCACGGAAAAATATTGTTTGCAGTAGGAACAGAACCACCAATTGTATTCCATGTTGAACCTGCATTTGTTGTTACCTGAAATTCATTAATATGGTTCCAGTCTGCCACAACAGTTATCGCAACATTGTTATTGTGAGGACTGCATTCTGCTGTCAAATATCCTTCAGTATCAGCTGTGTTTAGTCCTGTGAGTTGCGTCCAAGAAACAGAAGAAGCTATATTGGTTGCTTTCATAATTCCTTGAGTTTTACAAGCCACCAACATGTAGTCCGCATTTTTAGAAATAGAAATATCAATGGCATCCAACAACTGTGGATAACTGGCTCCACCAGCATAATCTAAATTCCAAAAATCCCTATTGGTTGTATTTCCAATAAAGACACCGTGACCTGGATAGGCAATGTAAACTTTGGGCAATGTAGGATGAAACACTACAGAACGAATGCTGTACTGATCTGAATTATGTGGAATTTCCGAATGTGGGATTTGCGTAACTTGATTTGTTGTCAAGTCCATAATGTACAATCCCTTTTCACGGGTTCCAATATATAACTCATTTGTGTTAAAAGGGTTAATGGCCATAGGAGTGCCTTGTCGATCCTTGTCTCCATTATTGGCACCGTTGGTGTCTGCATTTGTATCACAAGCCCTTCCACCATTAGCAGAAAACCAAAACGGCGTTCCACCAGGAATTGAAACAATACTAAAGTTTATTCCTCCGTCCGTAGATTTTAGAATGGCATTCTGCGAAGGATCACAATTTCTACCTACACCTAAATAAAGGGTGTTTACGTCTGTAGGATGAAGCGCAATTCCAGCAACTGCATAAAGATTTTTATTGTCCAAATGAATCATTTGTACCATTCTGCCGCTAGCTGCATCCCAACGATATGCACCTCCAACATCTGTCCTATAAAACCGCTTATCAGGATCAAGTGGATGGATTTTCATACCAGTTATATAACCACCACCGCCAATAGGAACGTTTTGCCAGTTATAATCTTCTGCTTGCTGTGCAAAAACAGTTAAGCTAAAAAACAACAATATTAAAATGTAAAGAGCCTTGTAATTAGTCATAACATTCTATTTTATATAAAGATAGCAAGAATAATTTAACTGATCTAATACAGTGTTTTTGGTAAGTTACTCGTAATCAAATATTAGTAATTTTACATTCATTTCAAATTTAAACTTACCCATTTGCGCATTCCTTTTTATTAAAGGATCAAAACATTGAATCATTAAAGCACCAATATTATTAAGTCAAGCAATAGAGTGGTATGTTTCAAAAGCCTAAACAGCATTGATTAAATGATTGAATACATAAAAGTATTAAAGCAATAAAAACATTGAAAACATTCACGCATTTAATGGTTTCATTCATATATTTGATTAATCATTAATTAACAACTCTATAAATTGGTCTGCCATGAAGTACCCCTTAAAAATTATCCTTGTTGTACTATTGTTTTTTATTTCCTCAAATAGCTACTCCCAATTTTGTTGGTATAAATATTCAAAGGAAAACTGTAAACTGTTTCTGGTTACTGAATTTACAGTTAGTAAACCAATTGGATTATCGGACGGAATTCATCGAAAGTTTGATCACAGTTCTAACATAGGACTAATGTATGATTTGAATGATAAAATTGGAGTTGGTGCTCATTTCTTTTTAAATGTTTTTAGGAATGGCGGTTGGCATACACAACATGGTATTCGTCCAAGAATCAGCATTTATCCCCACTCCGATTGGCAAGTAGATATTTCACCAGGTTTGATTTTGAGCGACAGTTCTTATCCTGATGGATTTGCAGGGTATTGCCTTGAAACGAATGTGAATTATAAAGATCACATAGGTATTTCTTTTCGGCTAGATAAATTAGAACCCAATCCATTTGATGGCAAAGAAGATGTCGTATTGAGTATAGGCATTCAGACAGATGGAATTAAAGGAGCAATTCTTTCAGCTTTGGGTGCATTGTCAATTCCTGTTAGGGATTTTATAAATTCAAACTAAAAAATGGCTTTCAATTGGTCAAATGTCAATTCAGTTTTTCTTTATGGCTTTGCTATAATTTGCATTGGAATTGGGATAGATAAGTTTGTAGAAATACTTCCTATATGTTCATTGACAGATTTTGTTACCCGAAAGGGAATGATGGCTATTGGTGTGATATAAATTGTTGCAGGACTAGGCTTAATGACAAACAAATTCAGATTATTGAGTATGATAATAATTTTATTGACAATGTTTTCTGCGATTCTAATGCATTTGTATATCGAAACTTATGATTTTGGTGGGGCGATAATCGGGTTTGTAACAGTAATGTATTTGTTATATGTTCAAAAAACTAAAATAGTAGCTCCATTTTAATATTACTTCGCTCATAAGGCGACACCAAACCATGAACTTCTTTAAATCCTAGTTTTCTATAAAGATTTATTGCGGGCTTTAGAATAGTATTGCTTTCCAAATAAATACTTTTTGCATTGTGTTCTTTTGCTTTTTCAATAACAGCATTTGCCAAAATATTTCCTATTCCTTTACCATGAAATTTTGGAGCAACAGCCATTTTCGCTAATTCATAATCATACTTTTCTTCGGTTGACTTCATTAAGGCACAGACTCCGACTGGTGCATTATCATTTAAAGCGACTAAAATAAACCCACCTTTATCAATTATATATTCTTCAGGATTATCCAGTGCTTTATAATCTGCTGCTTCCATTATAAAATAAGTCTCAATCCATTCCCTATTCAACTCTTTAAATGCTCTGCTGTAATTAGAATTGTAATCAATAATTTTGATCGACATAACATTAGGTTTTAGCTCTTTTTCAAAATTGCTTTATTGAGGATTTTAGAAAATTGTTACATTATTGCATTTCAAATCTGCATCTTTAGTTTAAAGGCAGTAATTTAGGAACTGTCCTTAAGTGTTATGCAGTTGTGAAACATATATTGCTTATAGACTGTTCTATAACTAGAAGGTTGAGAATCAATTTTACAATTATAATAAAAGGTTATGAAAATACCGAGGATAAAAGGAGTAATTGACCGCAGAATAATTCGCTTGCTGGTGGCACCATCTTTCCTGGAGTTCATCATTTGGCAAAATTTAAGGTGAAGGAACAAAATGGAAATTATCAAGTGAGTTTTATTAGTGAAGATCAAACCTCCTTATCAATGGAAAATGCTTCTTCGTGGGCGGTGGATGGGCACAAAACGCTGAATACTCCCTACGATTGTGGGATTGTTCTGTGTGCAGATCGTGAAGCTTTAACAAGCGCACTTCAAATGTCTGGAAGTTATATTATTGAAAGCAAAGAGAGAGATGGAATGCATTTTACTCCTGAAATGTCCAGAAGAGCCAGGATTATTGAGCTTTGGGCAATAATGAAATATTTAGGAAAAAGTGGGATAGATGAAATGGTCTTATCTATGAATAAGAGAGCCTTACAGTTTGCCGAGGAAATTGGGAATGTAGAAGGGTTTTTTATTGAAAATGAAGTCGTTTTCAATCAAGTAATCGTTAGATGTGAAACCGATGAAATGACAGATAAAGTATTGAGTAACATTCAAAACTTGCATGAATGTTGGTTAGGAGGCTCTAAATGGTTTGGAAAAAAAGTTATGCGTGTGAGTATTTGTTCCTGGGCAACTACCCAAAATGACATTTCTCGTTCAGTAGAATCGTTCAAAAAAGCTTATACCTTTGTAGGTTGAAAAAAATAATCAAAATGGAAAACAAAAAACGACCTTTAACAGATCAAAGCAACAATCCACTGCATGGGGTGAAATTAATAGATATGCTTGAAAAATTAGTAGAGGAATACGGTTGGGAAGATCTTGGGCAAATAATTAGAATTAGATGTTTCAATTTTGACCCTTCAATAAAATCCAGTCTAAAGTTTTTAAGAAAAACACCTTGGGCAAGAGAAAAAGTAGAGAAATTATATCTAGAATTGGTAAGCTAATTAGATATTTTTAAGCAACTTATAAACTTACATTTCTAAATTGTGCCATAAATAAAGTATTTTTGATCAAGTTTACATTCAAATTGAATATTACACAATGAATAAATATAATATATTAAAAAATAGCTGTATATTACTTTTGATGGTTTTTTTAGTATCTTGCTACAAAGGACCAGAAGATTTACCTAAATATAAAAAGAAATTCAAAGCCCAAATTGCAAGCTTTGAATCACAAAAAGACAAAACCAATACAAAGGTTGAAGATGGCATAAAAAACTTGGGAACAATTCAAGAGGCTCTTGCAAATGCGGAAAATACAGACAAAGAATTTAAGAGAGTTTATGCTCAATGGAATAAAGTAGATAATAATATTAATGGTCTTTATAAAGATTATGAGCGTTTAAAAGGTGATGCAGACAATCTTTTTGGAGCGATGGAGCGTCAAACGGCGAGTTTGAATGATCAAACTATGAAAAATGAACTGACAGCTGCTTTGTCGAAATCCAAAGGGGAGTATGCAATCACATTAGCAAATACTGAAAAAGCAATAACAAAACTTAGAACCCTACATGATGAGGCAATAGACATTGTTAAAGGTTTAGAAGTAGCGATTTCATTAGGTCAGATCGCTGAAATTACGGACGGATTAAAAAATATTGAAGCCCGTATTCCAGCTATTATGGCAGAATTAAATAATACGATTAAAGATAGTAAAGATCTTTATGAACAGCGGATGGGTGGGATTTAATTGAAAACATTAACACAATAAAATATGTCTATGGATGCCCCTAGCCATAGCGGAATTCCGGTCTGTGATTTCGATTACGACACCGCTTTGACTAATAACCAAATGAAAAAGGTAGACTACTATGCTATGAAGAAATTTCAACTTCCAGTTGAGTTAATGATGGAGAATGCAGGTTATCAACTGGCTAAATTGGCATCTAAACTGGTAGAACCAGGATCAAATATTGAAATAGGAATAGGAACAGGTAACAATGGTGGAGGTGGCTTAGTGGCTGCCAGAAGACTGGTTGCTTGGGGCTATAATGTATATTTAGACTTTCCAGATATAAGGCTCAATGAATTGCCTTTGAAACAAGCCTCAAGAGCTGTTGCCTTTGGAGCTGAGATTGGCAGAATTCAAATGCCTGATTTGTTTATTGATTGTTATTTTGGATTTTCACAAAGATTACCTTTACCGCAAGCATATACCGCCAGAATTCACGAAGTGAATCAATACCTGTGCCAACGACTTTCCTTAGATATTCCTACTGGGTTGACCGAGGATGAAAATGATCATCCGTTTGTATTTTCAGATGTCGTTTGTGCTTTGGGCGCACCCAAAAAGGTACTAAACAACCCTGAGTTAACTTCAAAAGTGTATGTAGCTGATATAGGCTTACCAAATCAAGCCTTCACAGATTTGGGATTTGAAAACAATCTGCCATTTCATGAAAATTCATTAGTACAACTTTTACTATGATTTTACTGGTAAATCCACATTAAAACCGGCTTGTTTGTAACCTTTAAAAGTTGGTCAAGTTCTTTCATCATTGCATTGGAAACCGCTGGACAGCCCCAACCCTCAGGCGTGCCCTTGGGATAACATTCATAATCACCAACCATTTCCCAAGAATGCAATACTATAAACCTCGAAAAAGCATTATCATTACTTTCTTCCAAGCCGTGCATTTTATAATTTACATTGATTCCCCAATTGCTGTAACCCCTTTTCCCAATCTTATATTTTCCTAAAGAGGAACAATGACTCTCTGGCACATTGCTAAAAATTGGATCGGTTTTAGTCTGATCATCTCCCCACGGAGCATCACAACAACCGTGTGAACACAATCCCGAGTTGATGACCGTTTGCTCTTTTAAATTATAAATGAAAAGCCTTTCCTTACCAGAGTGGATACGCATATCAATCAATATACAAAAATCAGTATTGAGGTTGTTTGCTCTGCAATAATT
>JAHDGP010000060.1 GCA_020627525.1 Bacteroidota bacterium | reverse complement strand
TGGCTAGATTATTGTAACTCATCACTTCACTAATTAGGTTTCAAGCTTTAAAAAAGAGCTGCTCTCGAACCATCTCACAATCGTTTTCTATAAATATTTTTTGCATTCCAATATTTTCTGTAGAAGTAGAACCATAGTAAAGAGTTGCACCAATTTCCTTTAAATAATTCATTCCAAATCTGTGAAGTTGTAGACCTAAACCTTTTCCTCTGTGGTTTGGAAGGATGCCAAAATAGAAAATTGTACCTTCTACTTCATTGGGGACACCTTCTGGAATCAATCCCGCGACTAATACTCCAACTGGGGCATTTTCGTAAAAAGCAATATTTGCAAAGTTGTAATTGATGTCTTCATTTTTAAAAAACTCTGCTAGTATATTTTCTTTGGTGTAATTTTTATCTAACTCTAAAGGATCACCTTTGGCAGTATTCAATAAAACTTCACTGACAAAGTCGTTTTGGCAATTTTTAAAGCTTTTCAAATCAAATTGTATATTTGACGTTTTTAGTTTTTTTAAGTTGCTAAAGAAGAGTTGCTTTTTGTGTTTTATTTTAAAATTTGATTTGTAAACCAACTCAATTACCTCTTTCTTCTTTTCTATATTTGGAATAAACAACTCTACATTTTTGTCTTTACAATGTTTATACATAGCTGTTCCAATTTCAGAGAAAAGTTTTTTGTCACCACTTAGTTCAATTTGAATAATTTCTTTTCCCTGGTGGAAAATCCTCCCTTTTAATGATGCTAGGACTTTGTTTGTATCCATCATTTTAAAAAAAATATAATCCCCTTGAATCTCTTTAACAACTGTTCTGCTCATAGAATTACTTGTGTTTGCGATATGAATTTAACTAAGGAAACCATAAATTAGTTCAAATTGAACGAAAGGCAAAATGTAAGGATAAACGAACTTCGCCAAATCGCAAATTTTATTATTATACATTGTCTAAAGAAAAATGTTGTAAATTGTAGCTTCAAGCCAACAATGATTTGAGATGGGAATTAAATCAACTTTAGCGAGACCATTAGCCAATTTTTTTACTAAAAAAGAGATTGAAAAGAACTTGAATGGAATTAAAGTTCAAGAAAAAATATTTTTCAATTTGCTAAAGATTGGACGAAAAACCTTATTCGGAAAAGACCATAACTTTAATGTGGTAAACTCAATATCCGACTATCAAAAACTTGTTCCTGTTCAGGATTATGAAGGTATTAAGAAATACATTGAACTGATTAAAAAGGGAGAGAAAAATGTTCTTTGGAGAGATCGTCCGATTTACTTTGCAAAAACTTCAGGAACGACCTCTGGTGCTAAATACATTCCTATTACAAAAGATTCAATTCACAATCACATTGATTCAGCTAGAAATGCGCTGTTTGCAAATATTAAAGAAAATCCGACAGCAGATTTTTTTAGCGGAAATACTATTTTCCTTTCGGGTAGCCCAAAACTGAATAATGAAAACGGAATTCCAACGGGTAGGTTATCGGGAATTGTAAATCACCACATTCCAGCTATTTTAAAAACAAGCCAATTGCCTTCTTTTGAAACCAATTGTATGGAAGATTGGGAAAGTAAGCTAGAGAAAATTGTGCAAGAAACCAAAGACAAAGATTTGCGATTGGTGGGGGGAATTCCTCCGTGGATAAAAATGTATTTTGAATATTTATTAGAAGAAACTGGTGAATCTTCCATAAAGAATATTTTCCCAAACCTTCAAATCATCGTTCATGGTGGAATCAATTTTGAGCCTTACAAATCGCAATTAAAAAAGTTGATAGGGGACGATGTTGATTTTGTTGAAACCTATCCTGCTTCTGAGGGTTTCATTGCTTATCAAGATTCGCAGACTGTTGAGGGGCTTTTATTGAACACAAATGCAGGTATCTTTTTTGAATTTATTCCAGCTGAACAGGCATTGTCCAAAAATCACAAACGACTTACTTTAAGAGATGTTGAACTTGATAAAAACTACGCAATTGTATTAACAACAAATGCAGGTTTGTGGAGTTATTTGTTAGGAGATACTGTGAAGTTTGTTTCTCTTAAACCTTATCGAATTTTGGTTACTGGCAGAGTTAGTCATTTTATCTCTGCGTTTGGGGAACACGTAATCGTTGAAGAAATTGAAAAGAGTTTGAAAGAGGCATTAACCAAATCAAATGCAATTGTAAATGAGTTTACGGTAGCACCAATTATAAATCCACCAAAAGGAAAATCTCATCATCAGTGGTTGATAGAATTTGAGAAAATGCCAGAAGACTTTGCTGCTTTTGAACGTTGCATTGATATTGCATTACGAGGTCATAATTCTTACTATGACGACTTAGTAGAAGGGAAAATCATTGATTCATTAAAAATAAAAATTTTACCGAAAAATAGTTTTAAGAACTATCTGAAAGCTGTTGGTAGGCTGGGAGGGCAAAACAAGATTCCAAGGGTTTCAAATGATAGAAAATTTGCAGATGGGATTTTAGGTGTGGGGTAAAACTATAACTGAATAAAATTATTTTGTTATATTAACCCTCAACTTTGATTTTCAAAACACATTAATGTATTTTTAGATGAAACTGAAATTATTACTGGTAGCTCTAATCTTCTGCGTTTTCTCGAATTTTACTAATTCTCAAGACATCAATCTCGATAACATCGACATTTACAGAGATGGTTTTGGTGTTCCTTATATTTATTCTGAGACAGATGTAGAGGCTGCATTTGCACTTGCTTGGGTGCAAGCAGAAGATCATTTTCATGTAATGCAAGAGCCTTTGTTAGCTACACGTGGGCTATTGTCTTCTGTGACAGGGAAAGAAGGAGCTTTGCTGGATGCTTTAGGTTTTTTACTAGACATTGATGCTTTGGTAGAACAAAATTATGATACAGCCTACTCGGATGATTTTAAAAAAATATTGGAAGCTTATGCTGCTGGAATAAATAAATATGCAGCCGATCATCCGAAAGAAGTGTTGCACAAAAAACTCTTTCCTATGACTGCAAAAGATATAGCGAAATCTTATGCGGTAAACATGGGATTTATGGCAAATGTACAATACAATTTGGCAAGGATTTTTGAAAATGAATTGGGACCAATTCAGTCAGAAAGGTTTCCTTCTGGTTCAAATGGATTTGCGCTCAGCCCGAAACGAACGGCTGAAGGAAAAACTTATGTTATCGCCAACTCGCATCAACCGTTAGCTGGTTTTGCCTCTTGGTATGAGGTACAAATACACACCAATGAAGGTTGGGGTTTTCACGGAGCAACTTTTGCTGCTGGTGTAACGCCTTTCGTTGGAACAAATGAAAATTTAGGTTGGACACATTGCGTAAATTACAATGATTTTAATGATGTATATAAATTGAAAATGCATCCAAAAAACAAAAATCAATACTATTTTGATGGCGAATGGTTGGAATTAGAAGAACGAAAATTGAAGTTGAAAGTGAAAGTTGCGGGTGTGAAAATTCCTGTTTCAAGAACATTTTACAAAAGTAAATATGGTGCAACGATTAAAAATAAGTCTGGATTTTATGCAATTCGCTTACCTGCAAACTTAGTCATTGGAGCGGCTGAACAATGGTATAGAATGAATAAATCCAATAATTTGGAGGAGTTTAAAAATGCGTTGGCAATGCAAAAAATTCCCAGTCTTAACGTGATTTATGGAGATAAAGAGGGAAATATTTTATTTGTGGACAATGGTTTGTTTCCATACAGAAATCCAAATTACGATTGGGAGAATATCCTTCCAGGTGATACAAGCGCAACGTTATGGGAGACAAAGTTTATGCCAATGGACAGTTTGATTCAAGTTGAAAATCCTGATTGCGGTTATGTGTTTAATAGCAATAATACTGGCTTTGATTGTACTTGCCCCAATGAAAACCCCAACCCTGCGAACTATGACAAAACGATGGGTTACCAGCAAAAATTGACGGCGAGAAGCATTCGTGTTCACGCACTCATTGATGACTTAGAGAAAATTAGCTATCAGGATTTGAAGCGTATAAAGTATGATTCTAAATTGGAGTTTCCCTTGTATACAAGAGCCATTGAAAACTTAGATGTTATTAGAAATTTAAGTGTAGATGAATTCCCTGACATTAAAGAGGTAATTGCAATTATGAAAAAGTGGGATGGTAGCACTTCAGCAGATAATAAACAAGCTGCCGTTTTCAGTTTGGCTATCCAACATTTGATTAAATACTTAAGAGAGCATCAAATATCAGATTTGAATAATACCATTCCTGAAATTGAGTTTAGCAAAGCTTTGCGTTTTGCACAAAAGCATTTACTAAAAAAGTTTGGAAAGTTGGAAATTGAATTAGGGGAGTTGCAAAAACACGTTCGTGGCGATGTAGAGTTACCAATTGGTGGTGTTCCAGAAGCAATTGCTCAAATGTATACTGTTCCTTATAAAAACGGGAAGTATAAGAGTATTTTGGGTGAATCTTTTATTCTTTTTGCCAGTTTTAATGAGAATGGATTGGAGAAAGTGGAAACGATAAATTGCTATGGGGCTTCATCTAGAGAGGATAATCCACACTACACGGATCAGATGGAAATGTACACGCAGCAAAAGTTAAAACCAATATCAATGGATCGAAAAGAAATTGAAAAGAATGCGGAGAAGCGTTATAAAATAAAATAAAAAAAATCCCCATTACCTTTCAGTAATGGGGATTCAAACAACAAATATATTTTTCTTAATAGTTAATTTCTGCTACACCATTTTTAGCTTGATTGAAATACCAAGTATCAAAGTCTGTATTTTGAACTACTCCGTCCATATTGCCATCCGAAGTTTTGTATACACCATTTTGAGCAGGTGATAGTTTCCAAACGTCAAAATCTAAATTGTCAATATCACCACTTTGATTGTAATCACCAGCGTGTAAAACATATCTTCCATCACTAGCTTGTTTAGTCTGGTTTGGACCAAATGATCTGTCAGACCCTGCACTGAAATCGTATGAAATATATTGTGAAGCTTGAATGGCTTGACCTGTCAATACATCTAAATGGTTTCTGTGTCTAACACAAAAATAATAACTATCAGCTGAAGACAATTTTGTAAATCTTATAGGCTGACCATTCACATCTACAACTTGACCATTTCTCAGTAAAATTCCTGCATGCGTTTCTATTGTAACAGTACTACGAACGCTTTCATTTGGAGTGCCTGTTCTAGCTTCAACTAAAACCCAATCTACCATATCAGCAGATAATTGTGCTACTGATTCTGTTCCATAATAATTATATGGAGCACTATTATAAGGTTGCGAAGTAGGCATATATGATCCTAAGTTTGCAAGCATTTGACCGTTATTTGTATAAGTGCCTTCTAAGAACAATCTCAAATCAACATCTGAATAGGCTGAAGCAACAGCTCCCAAATATTGATGTTGAGCAGTTGAATTTAGATCAGCTCTAAGTGTATTAATAAAATGTCTTTCTTCAATTGCTGTGTTATATTCTTGTACAATTACAATCAAGTAAGCTTCATTTATATCAATATTTGAAGGCAATGTGTAATTATATCTTTTAGATACAACTTGTCCTTTGGTAACAGAAGATGGAATGCTGCCTTCAGATCCCCAGGCACCGCCTAGCATATCCCAAACCACATTTCTATGTTGGAAACCTTCAATTAATGTAGGGTAATTGTAATAAGGATGAGAACCTGTTGGTAAGCCTTGATAGCCTTGCGAAGTAGGTCCTTCATAGCTGTATCTATTATTTTGAGCATAGCCCGCACCTGATCCGGTAACTGGATTTTCCATTATGTAACAATTGAAACGATAGTCTCCTTGAAGATCAGCTAAAAAAGTAGCATCAATGTCAATGGTTACTTCTCTTGTCGATTGATTAAATGTATTTGACGTACTCAAATGAACAGGTCTGTAAAAATTAAAACGTTGTTCTAATCTTTTATTCCAAGTTTCTCGTTCATAAGTGGGTTTGGTACTCTGACCGATATAGTCAGGTGGGAACGAATAACGATCAATTAAGGCATCAGAAAAATACATATCATAACCTGTATTTGCCTCCACCATTATTTGATGACTAATGCCTGGTATTTCCATATCGTCATCTGTATGAACAGCTGCTACAAGCAACTTATCAGGATAACTAGATAAAAGTTCTTCTAATTGAACCTCAACATCAGGACTATAACTGTTACTTACTCCTAAATGTGGTTCTAAAAGAACGAAGCTTTCACATGCATTGTCGAGCTTTTTAATTGTTTTATTAATACTGTTGTTTGTATTGTTTGGATCAATTTCACCATCTGGTTCAGATAACCAAACTTGGATATTATAAGAAGGTTCATTTCCTGTAATTTCAAATGTACCTTCTGTAGTAAATGAATGTAAAAAAATAGGTGAGGCAACGGCTTGTAGGTCAGTTACCGTTTCTGAATGTACAGTTCCGTTGTTAACCCGCCAATTAACAACCATGTTCTTAACAGACCCTGGTCCGTTGTTAATGTAATAAATTGTTAGAGGATGTTCTCCTTCGGGATAATAATCTCCAATGAAAATTTCGTGTGCTTGTATATCTGCACCGTATTGAGCTTGTACATTGAAGCTGTACCCAAAGAAAAGACATACGGCTACAATCAGCAATCTTGCTGCCATGAATTTTCTAGTAAATGCTATCATAATGTCATAAAGTTAATGAAAATTATACAACTTAAACATGTAAATCGTTTATAATATGTTTTTATATACGTCAAAGTATTAGGTGTAAATACATTAATCAAAATGAATTTTTGCACGAAAATATTTAGCCGTAAAAACTTATGATAGTCGGATTATTTAACAAATTAATCGAAAGGAATAGTTCTAAATACGAACTTGTTGCTATTTTGATTCTTATATAAAAACTTCAAAATATGTTTTTTGATGGAGCTTAAATCATAGCAAAATCAATCAAATGATGTTTTAATTTTAAAAATAAATGCTTGATAATAAATTATTTACCTTAATTTTTCTTTAAAATGAAGGTATTGACTTATTAAACACAATTCTAGTGTTAAATTTCAGACGATAATAAATTAGATAAAGAATCAATGTAAATTTAAAGTCATTTATAGAACTATTTAAAAGAGCTGTTTATCGAGCGTTTTATAAACGTTTTAAGAGAATTTTTTCTGAAAAATTTTTAGATGTAAATGCTGACAAAAAAAGTTCCAATAAAATTTTTTTATTTAAACTTTTGTCTTTTTATTTACATTACTTTTTTCATTTTTATTGTGCCATCCCCATTTTAATAAAGAAAATTGTACCAAATATTCGGGAAATTTTGCTTACATCAGGTGCTGATATTAGAAACTACAGTTAAGAATTGCGCCACCAATAACGCCAGTATTCTTGGTTATAAATTAGACAATCTAAATTGCCTTTAGTCAAAAGAGTCTATTACCGCTTCGTAACTCAAGACGCTGATAGAGACTTTTAGTTGTTCACGGTTTTCACTAGGCTCCCAAGACAGAAGAAAACAACTGTCTGTTTGAGCATTTTCAGCCGCCAATACACACCAGCCACGAAATGTGTTGAGTTCACCATAAGGCATAGTGACATCTGTTTGATCAGGGCTTATATTTGACATAAGACCCCGTTCGTGCATTGCTAATTCAAAACCGAAATCACTATTCCCTGATTCGTCTTTTGCACCATTGGCAAAACAACGAACGCTATTATCGGGATAAAATTTAAACACATGTTCATAAGGGGCTTGCTCTTCATCACCTATTAACTGCCTAAACTCCAGATTATAGTCTTGACGGTCTTTGGTATGGGCATTGGGAATTTGTGTAGTTGCATCCGTTTTTTCACAGAAAATGTCAGCATTACAAGTCAGTAAATAAACACCATTGGTTTTTGCGAGCGATTTTTTCCCCAAATGATAAAACAACATGGAAACCCGTGCATGATCGTTCCATGTACCTGCAAAGTCCTCTTTATAATCTGTCTGAATATTTATAATATCAAGTCCATCCTGACTGATGATCTTTGCTTCTCGAAATCCTTTGGCTTTTGAAATCTTTTGAGCCTCCTCCTGCAACTGCTTTATGGCATCGCCTCTATGTTTCTCTCCAGTTTTGGGGTGCGTATATTGAAGATAAAAAACAGTATCTGTTATATCTATTTTTTTAATGCCGCATTCCTCACAGATCTTTTTAGACGGATTGCAAGATGCGGTAAACAGGATACCACAAATGGCGACAAGTAAAATATGGGCGTATGTTTTAAACATAGGACTTCAATAACTAATTCAATTAAATATTTGTCAATGATCCCGAACTTATTTTTAGCAAAACTGTGTTTAGGAAAGTTGTTGGTTCTATTTAAAAATCTTCTTTTTATTTAGCGCATTTTGGTACTTTGTGGCATTTCTCATGTGTTGACTAAGGTTTTTAGCGAAGGCATGATACATTGAAAAATCATCTTTTGCGCAAAAATATAAGTAGTCATGTTTTGCAGGATTTAGAACTGCATCTAAAGCAGTTTTTGAAGGTAGGCAAATCGGTCCGGGAGGTAAACCAGGATACATATATGTATTGTAAGGAGAATCTTTTTCTAAATGAACATTCAACACTCTTTTTAGGGTAAAATCTCCAACAGCAAATTTAACAGTTGGGTCGGCTTGTAGTGCCATGTTTATAGCTAGCCTGTTGAGATAAACTTGCGCAATTTCATCCATTTCATCCAAATGGTAAGCCTCTTCATCAACAATTGAAGCTAAAACAGCAACTTCGTAAGGACTCAACTCTTTTTGTTCAGCTTTTCTATACCGATCATCATTCCAAAACTTCTCTTTTTCCGTTTTCATCTTTTGAATGAAAGCATCTTCATCTGTGTTCCAATAAAACTCATAGGTATCAGGAATGAATTCTGTAAACAATGAAGTTGCTGTCATATTATTATCCTTTAAATAATTAGGATCTTGAAGCATTTTAAGCAATTTTGCAGAATCAGCATGAATGTTTCTTGTAGCAGCACCTACAAACTTCTCTAATTCTCTTACTTTGTTGATGACCACTTTTACCGATTCTTGCTTTCCCAATCGCAACTTATGAACCAATTCTCGATTGTTCATACCCTGATCAATCAAATATTTTCCTGGTTTAATATTTTTTTGGTATTTCATCAATCCTGCTACTCTCTTGAAGCTTTCAACATCATAAAGGACATCATTTTCTTCCAATTCCTTAACAACGGTGTCGAATGTAGCATCATTGGTTAAATATATGTAATGTGGATTGTTAGATTCTTTTATATTAGGATTATATATAATACCATAAGCATACCAAGCCACCACTGCGCCAACTATGCACAACAATAGAAAACCGACACCAAAAAACTTTAATGCTTTGCTTGCCATTATGCAATATTAAGTACTTGGACGAAAGTAATCAAGAAATCAATGAAAATGTTTTTTCACTTTTAGCAATACGAGACCTGTTTTCCAGTCCTTTCTTAAACGTTTTAATCAATTTTTAGGGTATTAGATTTGGAAGTTACAAAATCAAGCTCGTTGTTTGTTAAACTCAATTTTCTAAACTCAGGTTACTTCTCTATTACTCCAATTTTCATAAAAACAGGAAATCGTACTTCTTTAGTATTACAACCTTCCCATTGCATTTTCAATTCCTCATATACTTGATTAACTGGATTTAGTCCTTTATTTTCTTTAATATAATTTTGAACACTAGACCAAGAGTTTAAAAAGCCGATTAAATCTTCGAATTTCCAGCTTGCATTTATTGATAAATTTTTAGGCGATTTTATCTCGGTAAAATCAAATTCAATGCTGTCATATTTATTGTCAATATGTTTCCTTTCTTCATTCCAATAAGGACCAACTATTTCGTTATAAAATTTATCTATTACTTTATCAACTTTTTTCTCAATTTTTAGCAAGTCATAACCCCAAATTACTAATACCCCATTTGGTTTGGATACCCTTTTTACTTCAGCAGTAAATGATTTAATATCAAACCAATGAACTGCCTGTCCAACTGTAATTAAATCGAATTTGTTTGCTTCATAATTTGTTTTTTCAGCTCTTTGTATTTCATATGTTATGTTGGATTTTTGTTCTGCAATTTTAATCTGGTTTTCACTTATATCACTTGCATAGACGTTTTTAAAGTAGTTCGATAACTTGCTTGCAACTTGCCCATTTCCTGTTCCACAATCCCAACATTCATTTTTATTTTGAATGAGTGGTAAGAAAGATTCATACAATTCATCTGGATAAGTTGGTCTGTACTTTTTATAAGTATCAGACTGTTTTGAAAAATTGTCTATTATTTTTTTCATAGCTCTTTTATTGATTAGTCATGGAAAATGTTAAAACAAACCTACTATCCAAGCTACAAAAATTCCTGCATAATTTCCAATTGCCAATCCCAAAATAGACAGAGCAATCCCAACGGGTAACAACTCCTGATTTTTGATAGCACTGGCAATCTGAGGAATAAATGGCGGTCCCATAACAGTAGCAGTACTCCCTACAATAAAACTGTCTGTATCAATTCTAAATAGAATGGAGAGTAAATAATGAAATCCTATTATCCCAATAAATACAACAGCATTAAAAGCTAAATATTCACCACCCATTGAAATCAAATTGCCAAAATCAGCCATGTAGCCAGCAGCCAAACCGAATATTAGTAAGAGATATTGAGCATAATTATAAACACCTTTTAAATTGCGTACAACCGGTAAAAAAGACAAAGCAATTCCAATTGTACTAAGCGTAAGCATTAAAATGGTTTGGTTAAGCTCTCCGTTGATATTTGGAAAAGCCATTGCAAAGATTGCTGATAACAAAACGGCTCCTATTCCCAATAGAGTTGCAATGATTAAAGGTTTGATATTTGACCATTTCCATTCTGTTGGAGGAAAAGGCAGTTGCACCATTTGCAAATTTTCTACGTCGATTTTTTCTTTGGTTAATTTTGATTTGAATTTTGGCAACAATAAACCAAATAAGGTTTTTCCAAGGGAAAGCAAGAACAAAAAATAAATTCCACTACATAAGGTATCTGTAGCATTTAACAACAAGAATAACTGATCATCTGCTCCAACGGCTTTGCTGACTGCTAACATATTAGGGGTTCCTCCAATGTAAACTCCTGCTAACATACCAGAAGATGTTGCAATATGTGCTAAACTATCATTGTAGAAATACCCTGCCGTTATACTAACGACTATTGAAGAAATTATTCCAAGAAGAAATACAATGGTTATCTTACCAGTATATTTTAGCCACTCCGTTATATTGCATAACATTAATAATAAGGGGATGGCCAATAAAACAGAAGCATAGGCTGCAATGTGTGAAGCGTTGGCAGTTGCAGAAACGATATTCTCAGCCATTTCAGGTGATAGCCAACTCAATAACCAAAATTGTTTGGTATTGCCCAATAAAATACCCAGTCCATAGCAAATGAGAATATCACTAAAGATCTTATCTACTTTAAATTTTCGACTGATTTTCATCAGCCAGTATGGTAAAAACAAAAACAGTAAGACTTGAATGATAACTGCTATGGTGCCGCTCATAAATTAAAGACTATAAAAGTGATAATACGAATTTGAAACCATCAACTCACATTTCAAAGTTTTGATAACTAATGTTTTGCAAAAAAATATTTATGCATATTAATTTGATCTTACCACTTAATTAGGTCACGATTAACCTAAATTTCTAATAATATTATTTTTCGACTGAAAACATCTTATTAATAAATGCAACCAATAATTTATCCCTTTGAACTGGCTCAAGCGTATTCAGTATCTTATTAACAACAACAAAATTGTCAGGTATTCCTTTATCATTTTTACCCAAAATCTGTTCTAAACTATCTAACATATCTGGTGTAAAGTTAGCCATCATATTTTTGATCATTGCGGGGTCAAACACCATTTGTTGCGATTTGTCTGTTTCTTTTTTTAGTTCTTCAACAATGGCTTTTAAATCTACCATTAAACTTGCCATGTGCGGTGCATTGAAATGAGAAATGGAAAGATGGATGCCAGCATCTGAAACATTCGATTTTAACTGTGCTTGAATAAACCATCCTTTTGCTTTCATGCGTTCGGTCAGCTCAAACACATTTACAGCTGCGGAGTTAGAGGCGAAGGACAACATACCAATTGCTGGTTCGCCTAACAAGTATAACTCTGGAATATCTTTGAGCGCGTCTATGACTACTTGGCGTCCTTCCATACATGCTTTTACTGCATTCTTATAACCCTCCGTTCCCAAAAACTTAAATAAACTCCAAGCTGCTGCCATTGGTCCTCCCGTCTTACTAGACAAAACGGTCGGATTTACAATAGTATATCCAGGCCATAAAGAGCAGCTAAAAAGTTGGTATTGTCTCAATTCTTTGTTGCGATAGATAATGCTTGAACAACCTTTTGGTACATAACCAAATTTGTGCAGATCACAAGAAATTGAACTTACACCTGGTACACTAAAATCAAATGCAGGCATTGGGTAATCCAACATTTTTGCGAAAGGAATAAACATTCCTCCCACGCAAGCATCTACGTGGCAAAGCAAGTTGTTGGCTTGAGCCAGTGAAGCGATGGCTTCGATATTGTCAATTACACCGTGGGTATATGACGGAGCAGAACCCACTAATAAAATTGTTTGATCGGTAATGGCTGCTTCCATTGCATTTACGTCAGCTTTGAAAGTTGTTCTATCGACAGGAATCATCTTTACTTTTACATTCAAATAATGCCCTGCTTTGTGGAAACAAGGGTGAGCAGTTTCTGGAATGATAATTTCTGGATCAATAATATGTGGAAACAAATCACGTGCACGATCTCTGGCAGTTTTAACAGCCAACATAACACTTTCAGTACCACCACTGGTGCAGTTGCCAACAGCATTTGTGCCGCCATTTAATAAATCAGCCACCATTGCAATTACCGATTTTTCGAGTTGCAATAAACTTGGAAATTGAGTTGGGTCTAAACCATTTTCAGTCAAGAAAAGTGTATACGCTTCATTCGCAAGTTCGTGCGCCTCTGGAATGGTTTTATAAACATATGCCATCACTTTTCCAGATTGCCAGGGAATGTCCTCTTTTTTCAACCCTTTTAGAGCTTTGTAAATTTCTTCTTTGCTTTCTGCTTTGGTAGGAAATATTAAGTCATTCATTATTTTTTCAATATTTTATAAATCAAAAACTGTCAAAGGGATTCATTTATTACAAGACTAAAATATTTTGACTCCCTAAATTGTATTTAATTGATACTTAAACTTGAAATACTAAATCGTATTCAACTAAGTACTAACTGCATACTCCCTCAAAGCCTCATTCAAGCTGGTTTTTTTATTGGTAGATTCTTTTCTTTTTCCAATGATCAAAGCGCAGGCTACTTGATATTTTCCTGCTGGAAATTCTTTTTCAAAGGTACCAGGAATCACTACTGATGATTTTGGAACTCTGCCTTTGTACTCAACAGGTTCTTTTCCACTGACATCAATAATTCTTGTAGATTGGGTTAATACAACATTTGCTCCTAAAACCGCTTCCTCCTCTATATGAACGCCTTCCACAACTATTGACCTTGAGCCGATGAAACAGTTGTCTTCAATAATAACGGGCGCTGCCTGAACAGGTTCCAATACACCACCAATACCAACACCACCACTCAGATGCACATTTTGTCCTATTTGAGCACACGATCCTACGGTAGCCCAAGTATCGACCATCGTTCCTGAACCAACATAGGCGCCGATGTTTACATAAGACGGCATCATTATAACTCCTTTCTCAAGGAAGGCACCGTGTCTGGCAATTGCGTGAGGCACAACTCTTACACCTTGTTTTTTATAATCTTTTTTTAGTGGAATTTTATCGTGAAACTCAAAAGGTCCCACTTCTATTGTTTCCATTTTTGCTATTGGAAAATATAAAATGACAGCCTTTTTAATCCAATCATTTACTTTCCATCCTTGATCAGCAGGCTCTGCAACTCGAAATTGTCCCAAATCTAGTTGGTTGATAACTTCGTGTATGGCATCTTGGGTACTTTGCTCTTTCAACAAGTCTCTATTTTCCCAAGCTGTTTCTATCGTTTTTTTCAATTCAGTATTCATCGCTAATTTTTTGCCGAAATTAGGGTTTTAAAAGCAAAATATTTGTGTTCCAGAACGAAATTATGCTTACTCGCCTGCTCTCTATAGGAAGAAGGCACCTAGTAACGAATATTTTTGACTTTTCCAAGTAATCTATGTAAATTATTTTTAGTCAAAAATAAGTATGTGTCGGATAAAATGATTCAATATGCGTTTTGAATTGTCAATTCTAACTGAATTACATTATTTTTGTGTCGGAATTAGAATGATTAAATATTATGATTCTGATTGCGTGAAGGATTGGAAGGGAGCCACGATAGTGGCTGTGCCGACCCTTAGGGAGGTACCGAAGCGAACGCGGAGCCCGATAAAGCCTGACCCGACGACTGGTAAGGAGGAGGGGCACGCCCAAATAATAAAAATTTAAATATACTATGAGATTTGCAACGATATTTGCTTTAGTTTTTTGTTTTTTTGGATTGAGCAGTTTTGGACAAACCATTTCGGGCACTTTCCAAAATTTTTCTGTTAAGGACAATTATGTTTACTTATCAGACTATTTTGGAATGGATCATAAAAAGATTGATTCTGTTAAATTGGATCAAAATAAGACTTTCAAATTTGACAATTTGGAGCTTGCTAAGGGACTGTATCGTTTGTCTCTAAATGATTCTGTTTATAAGGATATTTTGGTGCATCCAGATGAGAAACAAATTGCTTTGAGTTTTGCTAATACTAAAAAATTGGATGAATCTGTGACAGTTATAAGTTCTGCCGAAAATATGCTTTTAACAGAGTGGGAACAAAAAAAGAGGTATATCCGAAAGGAGATTAAAAAGATAAACGATATGATTCGCTCTAAGCCTAAAAATGCCGTTGATGAAAAACAGGTTTTGGTACTTATGAGGGACAGTTTCAGAGTTTATGAGCAAGAATACCTTCAGTTTATGTTGGATAAAAAAGCCAAAGATGGACAGTTTTTTAAAGAGGTTTATGACAACTATTTGTTTCCAAGTTTTGAGGAAGCGCAGAAAAAAGAAAACGCTGTAAAATAT
>JAHDGP010000059.1 GCA_020627525.1 Bacteroidota bacterium | reverse complement strand
ACCAATTTAATAAGCATCAAAATATAATTCAAAGTTTTGATAATCAGTTTTTTGTAAAAGTTATTTGTGTATGTTAATTTGATCTTACCACTTACTTAAATATTTCCTTCAGAAAAATAGAGACAACAAAGCCTTGTTTGAAAATTCCAAACCATTGGGTTGACGCTTGTAATAATTTACAAATTTCTTAGGCACCTTTTCAAAATATCAATCGTTTTATGGTTAAATGTTTAAAAATTAACATTGAAATGATAGTTGTTTAATAAAATGCATTTATTCCTCTACTGCAATTTCGGATTGTTCTGATGACGGTCTTTATCTCGGATGGTTTTTTTATCAATATTTTTTTGCAAAGCTTCGGTCAAGTCAACGCCCGTTTGATTAGCGATACAAATCAAAACCCAAAGAACATCTGCCAATTCATCGCCGAGGTTTTTCGCTTCGTCGGGATTTTTGAAGGACTGCTCACCATATATTCTCGACATTAGTCTCGCAACCTCTCCAACTTCTTCCGTCAGAATCGCCATATTTGTCAGTTCACTATAATATTTTACTCCTATGGTTTTTATCCAATTATCAACAATTGCCTGCGCCTCCTTTATCGTTATTTCTTTCATATCAATAAAGATAAGGAATGTTCAAAACATCGAAAAGAGATACAAGGCTCTGTATCTTTGTATTTTCCAGCTCTCGTTGCCCAAAAATATAATCAAAGAAAGGGAGCAACGTTTAAATTTTAACACAGCGCCTCATATTTTATCAAAATAGATTTCTCCTTCGTGGTTAAACAAGTAGTACCCTTAGTGCATCTTTGCTCCTTCGTGGTTAAATAATATAAGTAGCAGCCTAAGCCTCCATGGTTGTATATAACAAGAAAACCGTTCAAGTAGTTAGCTACTTAAACGGTTTTTCTAATAGGCATTTGGTATAACTTTTTTATTTTCTAACCAACGACTGGATATTTTGTTTTAATTGTTCCGGATTTTTAGATCCAATGAAAAGGCGCTTGTTATTTTTCAAAACCAAGTGTAAACCCTTTCTTCCAGAAACACTATACATTTGTTCTCTAACAGCAAAATTCAAATTTCCACCAGTATAAGATTGAGCCAGTCCATTATCAACAACAGCGCAATAGTCAATATCCTCAATTTTTACTTTTTTCTTTTTATAGTGAATAGGAAAATATTGGTAAGAAATGTTTTTGTCAGAAACACTCACTCTAAGCTTGATATTTAATAAGTATAACATATGCACAGTTAAAACAACCAAGCAACCTGAAATCCACATAGGAGAAATCGCTAAAGCCTCATTTGCATTGCCACTAATTATACCATACAATAAACCAACAATTAATATTGCTATGAATCCAATCGTTTCCCAGTTTCTGTAATCTTGTTCCTCTTTATATAATGTATTTGCCATTTGCCTAAATTTAAAATTAATTTTAAGTTATCCGTTTGTTAACACTAAGTTAACATAAGATACGGAAAGATGCAATTATTTGTTATTAAAACTTTAAGAAAGGCTTATTTAACGACTTTTGTTAACATTAAATTTAAATAAAACAGTTGCTATTCTTTGTTTTTACTATCAATCAAAATAGTAACGGGGCCGTCATTGATTAGCGCAACATCCATCATTGCACCGAAAGTACCAGTCTGAATCTCCTGATCACAAGCACTACCCAAACAGGCAACAAAATTTTCATACAACGGAATAGCAATCTCTGGTCTTGCCGCCTTAATATACGAGGGACGATTGCCTTTTTTTGTAGAAGCATGCAGCGTAAATTGACTCACAACTATAATTTCTCCATTTACATCATTTATAGATAGATTCATTTTATGATGCTCATCACTGAAAATTCGCAGCTGACTGATTTTTTTGCAAAGCCAGTCAATATCAGCTTGATTATCTTCTGCTTCAATACCTAAAAGAATCATATAACCTTTTTTTATCGAAGACTTTATTTGCCCATTTATTGTGACAGAAGCTTCTTTCACTCTTTGTATTACAACTCTCATTTCATTTATTTTGAATTGCCTTTCTAAATTCTGGCAAGGTTCTTGGAAGTCATCACTTCACTACAATAACTTTGCCACAAAAAGGATTACCCCTAAATCAAATTCCTTCTAATCATTTCCTTTTTAATCAATGCCAGTTCTCTGCCCATTTGTCCATTTATGGAAGAATTTTCTTTTGCCCTTCTTATCAAATAGGGGATAACTTCTTTGACAGGTCCATAAGGCATGTATTTGGCAACATTAAATCCAAACTTTGCTAAGTTGAAAGATAAATGATCGCTCATTCCGTAAAGTTGAGCGGAAAAAATATGTTTATGGTCTAAAGCAATACCCTTTTCTGAAACCAATTTTGCCAAATGATAACAACTATCTTGATTGTGGGTGGCATTGCAAATGGCAATTTCTTTGATGTTTTCTATACAATATTCTAAAGCTAAATCATAGTCTCTGTCTGTCGATTCCTTGTCTTTTTGAATGGGAGATTCGTAGTTTTTCTCTTTAGCCCTGTTGCGTTCTTTTTCCATATAGGCACCTCTCACTAATTTTACTGCTAAAATAAAACCCTGGTTTTTTGCTGATTCATGAACCTCCTTTAAATAGACCAATCTATCGTGGCGATACAATTGAACTGTCGTGAAAATGATGGGTCTTTCACAATTAAACATTCCCATGTTTTCCATAACAACCTCGTCAATTGCTGGCTGAATCCAACTTTCTTCAGCATCATAATAAATTGATATACCACAATCCGAAGCGACTTGGGAAACCCTTAAAACTCTATTTTTTCCATCTATCCACTCCTTTTCTTCTTCAGCACTTAGCTCTTCTTCAGCACTAACTTTCTCAAGTATTTCAAAGCGAATCAGTCCAGTAATTTTTCCACTGATAATGTTTATATCTGGATCATCTTCAGCAAGCTGAAGATTGCTAATTAAGAATCGTGCTGTCAACTCTAACTCTTCTTCATCTTCTTTGGCTTCGGCTCCATAATCCAAAATTGTATCTACATTAAATTCTCCCAATCTAGCAATCGGTTTTTTACAAATAGCAATCGTTTCACCACCACAAAATTGTTCGAAGAGTGTCAATTTAACAGGATAAGATATGGGTAATCCAATCTTAAAAGCGATTTCAGTTAATCTGCTTCCTACAGTCACTAAAAATTCACTTTGAAAAATTCTAAACAAGTTATAGGCGACCGTCAACTCATCATCAGATTTGCTTGCAAATGCAATGGATGTATCTTCAAAATTTAAATCTTCAATATTAATCTTTGACATAGTTGATTTTTTTTTACTAATTTATTCAATTCCTTGATTTTCTTTGCAATATATTCAATAATTTAGCTTTAAATAAGTTATTCTATTGTTGAACAACTTGAATCCAATCGCCAAATTTAGCTAATTTATGGAAGTACTTTTTTCGGAGTTAACATTTTTTACTTTAGGTATGTTAACGGGTGCCTGCGTTTTTTGGTGTATCAATCATTTTTTTGGTAATAAAAATGAATCTGATCAACGATATGAAGAAACAAAAGAAAAATTATTTCAATTACAAAAAGAAAAAGATGCATTAGCAACTGATGTAAAATCTATTCTGAATGAAAACAAAAAACTATCTGAAGATTTATCCAAAACAAATGAAAATTTGAGAACTGCAGAAATGCAGCTGAATACTGTTGAAACAGAACGGAATCTTATTTCGAAAGGATTGGAAGAACAAGACCAAAAATTGTCTAAATTAAATGAGGTTTTGCAAGATAAGTTTGAAAACCTTGCAAATGCCATTTTGGACGAAAAGAGCCAGCGGATGTCGGCAATAAATGAACAGAGTTTGAGTAATTTGCTTTCTCCTCTTCACGATAAAATAAAGTCTTTTGAAGATCAAATCAGATCAAATCAATTGGAAGATGCCAAACAAAGAGCGACGCTTTTGCAAGAATTTAAACAAATGACAAAATTGAATCAGCAAATGAGTTCCGATGCGCAAAATTTGACCAAGGCATTGACTGGTGAGTCAAAAACACAGGGCAATTGGGGGGAAATGGTTTTGGAAAGTATTTTGGAAAAATCAGGATTGCTAAAAGGACGTGAGTACAATTCGCAGCAGAGTTTTGCATCTACCAATGGACGCAGATTAAAGCCAGATGTTATCATAAATTTACCAGAAAATCGACACATAATTATTGATTCAAAGGTTTCGCTTACTGCATACGAACGCTATTGCTCTTGTAATGATCCAGAGTTGGCGGATAAATATTTGAAAGCACATATTTTATCCTTAAAAACACATATCAAAGAGCTTAGTGGCAAAAATTATCCCCAGTTGTATCAATTGCAAAGCCTAGATTTTGTATTGCTTTTTGTACCGATAGAATCAGCGTTTGGTCTTGGTTTACAACATGATGCCGACTTGTTTAGTATTGCTTTTAAGCAGAATATAATATTGGTAAGTCCAACAACCTTGCTAGCAACATTGAGAACAATTGCCAACATTTGGCGTACAGAAAAGCAATCTAAAAATGCTCAGGAAATAGCAAGACAAAGTGGCGCTTTGTATGATAAATTTGTCAATTTTGTAAAGGATTTAGAAGGGGTAGGGAAGTACATAAATATGACAGGTCGCAGTTATGAAAAAGCTATGAATAAATTGTATTTAGGTGATGGCAATCTGATCAGAAGAGCTGAGAAAATCAGAGAGCTTGGAGCTAAAAATACGAAACGGCTTAAGTAGATTTTACAAAGAATGATGATTAATGCTTTATAAAGTTCTTCGTTTAAAGTGTTTTATAAACATCCCATCCCATTGCTTCAATATCCGTAACAATTTCTTCAAGGTATTTGAAATCAGGATCATTTGGATCATACCCCGACTTAAGGTCATAACCAAAACGTTTGCCCAGTTGACCAAAGACAAAAGCACTGAATCCACTTTTGTATTGTTTGATCAATTCATTCATATTTTTACCCGTATTTCTTTCTATGATTTTTACCAATACTTTGCCTTGAGATACTGTTAAGTTTTTCAACTTATCTTCAAATTCAGTCTTAAGTTCTTTTTCTAATTTTTTAAGATACTTCTTTTCTTTTCTCTTTTTTTCGATAAGTTTTGTTTCTCGCTCGATTTCATCTAGAATATCGCTGGCTTTTTCAGCATAAGGATATACTTTTTTGACCAAACGATTCATTCTCTTGAACTTTTTCTGGTCTTCAACACTGTCAAATTTCCTTTCTTTGAAGTAAACGGTGGGCAGGACCATAAGCGGAATCGTGTCTCCATCTATGACCATTATCTCATATAACTCACTGTTCTCAACAATTTCATCAAGTGTTCGATTATCATAGTCAATGCTGTCAACAGCTGTTGAATCTATAATCTCCTGTGCTTGAATGCTTTGGTTAAAGCAGAAGATAAGTAATAAAAGTGTTAATATGTTTTTTCCAATTCTCATATACCGAAATATTGCCTTTTCATTTCAGACGTAAAATATCTAATAAGGTTTATCTAAAACGAACACAAATCTACTAATAACAAACTTAAGTTTTGGATTTAAAGTGTGGGAGATTGCAATTTTTTTATTTTTTTATTATATAAAATTTTTTTTCCAACTGATTAGATAGCAAATTATTGATTTGTAAAGTATTATATAGTATGAAAAATATTTCTATCCCAAAATGGGAATTTGTGTTTCATTATTGGAAAATTTCATACTATATTTGCACTACACTTTACTGCTTTAAATATATAAAGTATTTTTTATCCCCCCTCTTTAACGAATTTAAAAATTGCACTGAAATTGCTAATATTTTCAGGGTGTTAAACTATTTTACTAAAGTAATGAAAAGCATTTTCCTCATACTAAGTATGGTATTTCTGTGCCATATTTTGAACGGACAAGATATATCTATAATAAATTCAAACTTTGCAGAAGTTGAACAGCCTAAAAATTGTGGGCACCACCATTTATCGGATAATTTAAACAATGAAGAACGTGCAGTTCAAGAAGAAAGAAAGAGTCTCATTTCTGATTATCTTCAAAAATATATTGAAAATTTGCCAGCAGATTATAAAGCTGGCGCACCTATAAATATTCCAGTTGCTGTTCATTTTCAAAATTATTCTAATCCTGATCACACTTGTTTAAAAAACTTGGCAGTTGATCAAATAGATAGATTGAATAAAGATTTTCAAGGGATAAATATTGATGTTGGAAACTGGGAAGTTGCAAAGGTTTATTATCCAAATGTTGATCGTGGAATGTCTGGTTTGAATTTTTGCATTGCAAAATACAATCATCCAGCAGGTTTTGGATTGAACAATGGTGATTTGGCTATTACTATAAATCAAACGAATGGTGATTTTGTAACAAAATGGGCTGGCTATTTAAACATTTATGTTCGACACATTTCAGATACAGTAGCAGGATATTCTTATGTTGGAGGATATGGAAACGGTGATGGTGTTACCGTAGATGATAATTATTTTGGCAGCTTCAGTTGTTCTGGTGTTAATGTAAATGGCGTTAACAAATTGGGCAGAACACTGACACATGAAATTGGACACTATTTGTTTTTAAATCATATTTGGGGACCAGAGGATGGTTGTGATCAAGATGATGGAATTACAGATACTCCAAATGCGCAAGAGCCAAATGAATTCTGTCCTCAATTGGGAAATACATCGAGCTGTGGTACTCAAGATTTGTTTATGAATTATATGGATTATGCTGCTGATCCTTGCATGTATATGTTTACCAATGGACAAGTAACTTTGATGGAAGCTTTTGTGAATACCTATCTTACTGGTTTGAAAAGCAACTTTGATAATGTTTGTAATGCACCTTCAGGCTTAACATTAAATGTTAAGACTTTTTTACAAGGAGCTTATAATTATTCAAGCAATTTAATGGAAGATAAATTAAGGCAACAAAATAGAATTCCATTAACAAATCCTTATAGACTCTACGCTACTTTTTCTCACACAGCAAATGAATCAACGACTCAATCTGTTTTGAATGTTTCAGGAGTAAATGCAATTGTCGATTGGGTAGTGGTAGAATTAAGATCATCGGTAAACTCTAGTGTTGTAGTTGAAAGTAAGGCTGGCTTATTACAAAGAGATGGTGATATTGTTGATGTAAATGGTATTGATCCATTGAGTTTTGTCAGTCCATCAGGTAGCTATTATGTTGCTGTTAGACATAGAAATCATTTAGGAGTTATGACCTATTCTCCACAAAATATTGTATCCAACAGCACCATAGATTTTAGTAGCACTGTTTTGAATTGTTATGGTAACTTTCCAACAAAAATAGATGATGGTAAAAGATTGATGTGGGCAGGAAATTCAAATGCTGATGATGAATTGATCTTTCAAGGTATAGGCAATGATGCAAATGCAGTGTTTTTTGATGTGATCACTGATCCTGAAAATTTTACAAATGATCAAAACTTTATTATTTCAGGTTATTATGACAGTGATTTTAATTTGGATGGACAGGTCATTTATCAAGGAATTGGCAACGATCCAAACATTCTGTTTTTTAATATTCTGACTTTCCCAACAAATAATTTAGGATCATCTAGCTTTATAATGTTAGAGCAATTGCCATAAATATGGACCAAACTATGTTAGCTTTTGGTCAAATACTCCTATTTTTCAACCTCAGAGGTTGCACATTTAATATTGTTTTTATGAGAAAGCCTTTGTTTTTGTATTTTACTATTGTATAGATCAATTTTAAAGGTTTTAAAGCACAAATAGCGGAATTAGTTTAGCAGGTCAACTTATGTTAGTCATTTTTGATGGACGGGTCATTTCGAACTCAGAGAGATCGCACCATAAAACAGTGCGTCATCGCTGATGTCGTTAAGGTTTATTGAATATTCATTCTAACATAATACAACTACTCTGTGGTTGGAAATGATTATCATATTAAGTTTTTTTCGCAATTTTAAACAACTTCATTACATAAATAATTAGAGTATTGCTAAGATTTTGTATTTTTCAGCTTTAAATTGTCAAAAATAGGTGAATTTATACTTAAAACTTAGAGATGAAAAAAAAATTACAATTATTAGTACTAACATTCATTGTTGGTTTTTCAATGAATCTTCAGGCAGATCGAGGCGATTTTATAAGTGCCACTAAAATTGATTCCATGACTACGGATGAAATTTATGACTTGTATGCTGATTTGGGAATCAATATTTTTATTGGAGTAATTCCAAATGATTACGATGTTGATTTCTACAAAGTTGTTTACGAAACAATTGATGTTTTTGAAGTGCCAGTAAATGCCTCTGGATTGGTTGCTGTACCTATTGGAGTAGAAGACGATTTATCAATTTTACAATACAATCATGGTACAACGAGAAACACCAATCAATCAGATATGGAAGGTGGTGAATGGTTTATCAGTTTGGCAGTTGCCACAGGAGGAAACTATGTTGGAATAATGCCAGATTATTTGGGTTATGGAGAAAGTGCATGTACTGCTATTCATGGATATAATGTCAATAAACCTTTAGGACGAGATGGAGCGGATATGATCCGTGCCGTTAGAACTTTCTGTGAGCAAGAGACCATTGGGCTTGATGGCGATATTTTCGTAACGGGATATTCTGAGGGAGGCTATGCAGCGATGGCAGTAGCGAAAGAAGCACAAGAAAATTTGCCTGATTTGGATATAACAGCGGCAGCGCCATTGAGTGGGGCTTATCAAGTTTATCCTTTGACAAGAGATTTTATTATTGATCCTGTATCAGAAAATTCTGGTAACTTATCTTATATTATTTATTCATACAATAATATTTACAACATTATTGGAGATTTAAGTGAGGCTATTATTGCTCCATACGATACTATAATCCCAATTATGTGGAATGAATGCAATCCAGGTCCATCTAATTTGCCTCAATATGCTTATGAGATGGTTGATTCTGTTTACTTAAACAATATATTGAATGATCCAAGCCATCCTGTAAATGTAGCTTTAAAAGAAAATAATATTTACGACTGGGTACCAGATATGCCAATGCGTTTATACTACTGCACAATGGATGAACAAGTACCTTTTATGAATGCAATTTTAACAGCGGATACTATGAATCTTATAGGTGCCCAATGTGTTGAGGCGATAAATATGGGAGACAGTGATCACAATGGTTGTGCGCCTTTTGCACTGTTAAACTCTAAAGCTTGGTTTGACGATATTCGTGAGTTGGATGACAGATGGGAAATTTGTGAGGAAGATGTAGTAGTAGATACAACAGGTACAGGTGGAACAGATTCGACAGATGTTGGATTGAATGATGTGATAAATTTAAAAGAAGCTTACACTGTTTATCCAAATCCTGCTGAAGATGTAGTTGTTTTTGAATCTAATATTTTTAATGGTAATGTTTATCAATTAGAATTGTTTGATTTGAATGGTAGGTTGTTGGTTCATCAAATTGCTACTTCAGAGAAAGTTAGATTTAATGTTTCTAGTTTTGAATCAGGTATTTATATCTTGAGAGTTAGAGATGGAGAAAATGTTTACAATCAAAAATTTGTTGTGAATTAGAAAAAATGAAAAAGTGCAGAGGGTGACCAATTTGGTTCCTTTCTGCACTTTATCCCAATAAATAAAACGCTTTAATTTTTTACAAATTTTATTATCTGGTTTTCTATCCTGTTTATTATTTTTATAAAATAAATTCCACTAGAAAGCTTGTCAATATTTATTGATAAATTATTCACCCCTTCCTGAGAATTATACTTCTCTGTATAAACTTCTTTTCCTTCCTTGTTTAAAATTTGTATTTGTTGAATATCCTTTTGACTGTTATTGAGTTCTAGACTGATAAAGTCACTCGCTGGATTTGGAAACAAATTTACTTCAGTATTACCAATAGAATTGTTAAGAATTATTGTTTTAGATAAATGTCCTTTTCCAGAATAATCAAGTTGTTTCAACTGATAATAATTATTGGATTTTGAGAACGAAGCATCCTCAAACAAATAAGTTGTTATTGTATTGGTATTTCCTTTTGCAGCAACTTTGTAGATTGGGTCAAAGTGTAAACCATCAGTAGACCTTAGCAATTCATATTGACTTACATTCTTTTCAGTTGCAATCGACCAAGTTATTTCGTTGGTTTGTTCTTTTGTTTTTCCAGAAAAATTTAGCAGTTCAATATCGGTTGTAATACAATCCAGCATTGAAATACTGAAGTCTTTAGAACACTGCGGATGATCAGCAACAGAAACACTGTAACTGATGGCTGAGCCAGCAGCAAAAGGTCCGAGAATTGTTGGATTTTGAACAACATTAAACATTGTTGCTCCTGTAATATTTTCGGTGATATTGTATCCATTAGAGCCAGGGAAGCCACCAGAATAAGTTAGAATGATGTTGAAAAATTCATTGTTTGCATCGCAACTTGATTCGAGAACGACATTGAAATCTTCACAAAAATCGTCATAAAAAGGAGGACGCTTAATCGTGTTGAACACTAATGGAGTAATGATAGGTTCATTGAAATCAAAATAAATGCCAGCTATATTTTCGATAACCGTTCCATCAGGATTGTTTGGCTTTTGACTAATATTGAATTTAACGAATCCGTGACTGTCTGGCTCATTGGTTAAACTGTCAACCAACAATATATTTGGAAAGTCCCAGCGAATGATATTTCCTTCAATGATTTGTACTTCATAAGGATGAGATGCTGCGCCACTTACAAATGTAGATACATCTAAATGCTGTGAAATGGTGTCTAGAATATATACATTAAAAGCGGTGTCATTTCCTACATTTTGGAAACGAATGGTATATTCAAATTCATCTTCTGGAGTGGTAAAATGTTCTTCACCCACACCACCTGGCGAAACCAGTTTGTCGTTCGGATCATAGGAACCCATTATTTGTTTGCAATCAATGTCTGTGTATAATACACGGTCATCTTGTGGTACTGTCAATATTATACCAGTTGTATTTACACCATTACAGCCTTCAATCAAAGTTTGTGGGTTGCTGTCTTCAGGATAAAAAGGAGATTGTTCAGCAGTCATTCTAAATGTATAGGGACCATCAGCAATTCTTATAATTGTATCCATCAAAGCATCCAATTTGAAATCACCACTTTCCCTTAACAGGTTGTCCTCATAAATGACAAAACTTCTGGTGTTTATCATACTTTGACCTTTGTTGCTAATAGTAAATTCAATAGAGTCACCAACACATTCAGAAAAGACTTCAATATCTGACATGTCCCAAAGCTCCTCTACATTTCCACAGTATTCATTAGGAAAAATATTTGCTTCTGTACAAGCCGTTGACTCTAAAGGAGCTTCGCAATCCACTGTTGTGTAAATGGTAAAAGTACCGCAATTATTTATTTCAACAGATTCAGGAATATCAAAAATATAAGTGTCGCTGTCAATCTGCTGATAAGCTATAGTTGCACTGTCAACCGAAATGTATTCACCAAAATTAACCTCTACAAATGCAGAATCAGCTGCTATGGTTCCTAAGTTGCAATATTCAATATAAAATCTATTTGTAAAACATCTTCTTAAAAAACTGTTGCCAATGGAAACGGTCATAAGTGGGCATTCTATATCAGAATAATAGGCTAAGTCATTGTTTAGAATGGTATCTCCATTTGCAATGGTAAATGAAAAAGAAGGATCAGGACAAGCTGTTTCCCAATAAGCATAATTTGTTAAAGAAGAGGTTGTCTCATAAGTGCCTTCATTCAAGATAAAACAATATTGACCCAAAGAATCTGTTAGGGTATAATAAAAAGAGTTGGGTAGGTGTACCACTTGATCGGCTATACCTTGCTCATTATTATCCAAGATGCAGTTTTGGTTTTCATCAATGTATAAAGTTCCAGAGACTTTACTCGTAAATATTCGATGGTCTGAATCTATTTTCATCAGGGCTTGATAACCAAAACCAGAGAAGCCACTCGAATTTGGGAACCTTTGTAGACCTGATACGAGCATTGAACCATCATCGCAACATTCTATATGCTCAGAAGTTACCATGTAATTTATGTTTCCAGAATTTATATAGCTTGCATTGTAGTCTGATAATATGTTTTCTTCATTTAATATTCCATCAGAAGAAATAAGTGTGATCTTCCTATATTCATAACCGATATTTGTACCTGCGTCAGAGAGTGCATGATAAATCGCTGCAATTTCATCATCTGGAAAAATGCAAAAATCGTATAGAGTAGAATTAGAATCAATCTGATCGTTGTATTCCCAAAGAATTTGATTGTTTGCTAAATCAATTTTATAAATAGCAGACTGCCAACTTACATCTTCACCAGATTTTGTAAAGCCTATTATCAATAAATTGTCACTGGTAAATTTTAATTCAGAAAATCTATTGATATGAAAGACATTTGAAATAATATTTTGACTGTTTTGAAAATTTCCATTATTATCAAAAGTATGAATTTTTAGTACATTAGTTGAATCAACAATAGCGACTACTGGATTGTCAAAATTATCTACTGTAGTTTGATAAAATATTTGGCCATAAGGTGAAAAATAGTCTACAGAATGTGTTTTTCTCCAAATGACATTTCCATCATCGTCTATCTTTATCATAATAAAATCATTACTACAAGTTACACAATAGCTTGGTCTAATTATAGAGGTGATTAAGTGATTGCCATCTGATAGTGTGTGAATATTGATGTTAGAAACATTCGGATATTGCACATTGTATAAATTTTGGGTTTCAATTGTTTTTATCCAATCTAATTGTCCATTAGCAGCATATTTTACCACTTCAATATGACTAATACTGGTATCTGTGTTGATACTTTCTAACCTCCCAACAGAAGCCAAGTAACCATCATCGACTACGGTAAAGTCATAAGATTGGATTACTTTTTCTAATTGAGTTAGAGGAAACATCTCAGTAGACCACTGTTGTTGACCTTGCTGATCTGTTTTTATCATATAGACGTTGTGAATGGCAGGTCCAAAATCACTAGAGAAAGTACCAAACAAAAACTGCCCGCCGTCGCGTGTTTTTTCAATTACTGGCGTACTGTAGTAATCGAATCCACCATTAATAAGTTGTGGATAGCTTGCAATCCAGCCTTGTGCCAAAATAGGCAAGCTGAAAAGAGTTGAGCAAATAAGGGCTAATAATGGGGTAATAAAATATTTTGCACTCATAATGTGGTGTTTGTAAAATTTGTTAATTATAAGTACAAGTATCAACTTATTAGTTAAAACTTACAATAACTTATTTACGTGTTTGTGATTCACACTATGGGAAGAATTGAATATTTTTTAGAGTTAATAAATTGAATATTAAACGTTTGTGGTTTTTAAATTGTGATTTGAAATTGTGGAAAAAAAATATTGAAATGAGAATATTTAAATTAAAAACACTGCCACCCAGCAAGATATGGATGACGAATGACAGTGTTAATAAGATATTTCAAAAGGGGGTACAAAAGGGTAGACCCCTATGTTCCGAAAATTTTAAATAAATCTACCTTCTGCCCCCCTTTATTTATTCTGGCAAACATCATTATTATCCATTACTCTTTAACAAACTTGAATATTGCATTGTCAACTTTATCCACCATCTTTATAAAATAAATACCGCTTGGCAGCTTTGCAATATTAAAAGATAGTAGATTCAAGCCTTGACCAATTGTGCACTTGTCCGTCAGCATTGTTTTCCCTTCTTTATTGATAATTTGTATCTGTACTAAATCGTTTTTACTGCTTTCAAACGCCAAGTTCAAAATATCGCTTGTCGGGTTGGGGAATACTTGGAGGTCTATTTGTTTGAATGAGTTATTTAAGACCAATGTATTTGATAAATGGGTTTTGCCAGCAAAGTCCGTTTGTTTTAATTTATAATAATTTACAGTTTTCGCAAATGTTTCATCCTTGAATTGGTAATTGGTCAAAGTATTTGAATTGCCCTTTGCTGCAATTTCATAAATGGTTTCAAATTGATTGCCATCAGGAGATCTGAGTAATTCGTAGTGATGAACCTTTTTTTCTGAGGCAACAGACCAATTTATTTCGTTTGCTTTTTCACTTGTTCTTCCAGAAAAATCTAAAAGTTCAATATCAGTTGTAACACAATCAAGCATTGATAATTTTATATCTTGAGCGCACTCAGGATGATCAGCAACGGACACACTTAAATCTACGGGTGAGCCAGCAGGAAATGGTCCTAGAATTAGAGAATTATTTGGAAGGTTCAGCATTATGTTGCCCGTTATATTATTTACAACATTGTATCCATTGCTGCCTGGATAGCCTCCTGAAAAATACAAAACAATATTATAGTTTTCATTGCTTACATCACAATACGATTCAATAAATACAGAGAAATCTTCACAGAAATCATCATAAAAAGGAGGGCGTTTAATCGTGTTAAACACAGGTGGTGTAATGATAGGTGCATTGAAGTCAAAATAGATACCAGCGGTGTTTTCAATAACTGTTCCATCAGGATTGTTTGGTTTTTGTTCAATATTGAATTTTACAAAACCGTGGCTGTCCGTTTCGTTTGTGGTACTGTCTACTAGTAAAATATTTTTAAAATCCCAACGAATAATATTGCCTTCAATTATTTGAACATCGTAAGGGTGTGATGCAGCACCACTAGCAAATGTGCTTACATCTAAATGCTGCGAAAGCGTGTCTAAAATATAAATGTTAAATGCAGTATCGTTTCCTACGTTTTGAAATCGAATGGTATATTCAAATTCAGTATCTGGCGTTGTGTAATGTTCTGGTCCTACACCTTCAGGTGAAACCAATTTGTCGTTTGGATCAAAAGAGCCAATGATTTCTTTACAGTCAATGTCTCTATACAGCATTCGGTCGTCTTGTGGAACGGTGAGTTGTATGCCTGTTGTATTTATTCCATTACAACCTTCTATAAAAGTTTGAGGGTTGCTATCATCAGGATAGAATGGAGATTGTTCCGCTGTCATTCTAAAGGTAAAAGGTCCACTTGCAACTCTTATAATTGTATCCGTCAAAGCATCTAATTTGAAATTTCCTGCATCTCTTAAAAGGTTGTCTTCATAGATTGTATATCCTCTAGATGTATTCATATCAAGCCCCTTGTTGTAAATTCTAAACTCTATTGAATCGCCAACACATTCTGCCGACACTTCAATGT
>JAHDGP010000058.1 GCA_020627525.1 Bacteroidota bacterium | reverse complement strand
AAAGCATCTAAGCACGAAGCCCACTCCAAGATGAGTTTTCTTTTAAGGGTCGTTAAAGACTATGACGTTGATAGGTTGCAGGTGTAAAGGTGGTGACATCAAAGCCGAGCAATACTAATTACCCGTAAGCTTTCTTAAAATAAAATATTATTTTTCACAGTATGACGATTTGGTTGTTCTTCTGTGTCTGCTAAATATGACAATATATAAAGTGCCCAGACTACGGTCTGGGTACTTTTAAAGATTTTATGGTGACTATAGCGAAAGGGTTCCACCTCTTACCATTCCGAACAGAGAAGTTAAGCCTTTCAGCGCCGATGGTACTTGAGTAACATCTGGGAGAGTAGGTCGTCGCCATTTTTGTTATACAAAAACCGCACAATTTATTGTGCGGTTTTTTTTATGCCCATACTCCCAATATTCCCTCCTATTCCTATGTAAAACCAATTTTTTATGTACTCTCTTAGACTTAAAGTCTTTAATATGCCATTAATTTTATATATTAACTATAAATGGTATGGCCTAAGTGTTTTAAATTTTTGGTATGATTGATAATAGAGTGGAATCTGGTGTAAATAGGCTTAATGGTGTCTTGAAAGAGTTGATAAATTTGATGAACCAAAACTTTGCTAGCTTTGACGAGTGTTTAATGGCATATATTGAATTTGGGATTGATAAATCGGGTTTTGAAACGGGCATGGTAAGCGAAATAAAAGGCGAATCTTACACTATTCTACAAACAAAAACTTGGAATAAACAGGTGAAAAAGGGGATGGTTATGAATCTCTCCGATACTTTTTGCAATGAAGCTTGTGAAACTGGTAAAACAATGTTTCACAATAAGTTGAAAAATACGGACCATTACAATTCGCCGGCTAGAAAACTTTTGTTAATTGAAGCCATAATTTGTACCCCCTTATTCGTAAATGACAAAATTTATGGTACACTTAATTTTTGCTCTAGAAGAGAATGGGAAAAATCAGAAGATTGGTACTTCTTGACAAACTTGGTGGAGCTTTTAGGACAATCGCTCAGTAAAATTATTCAAGAGAATCAATTAAGAGAAAAATTAAAGGAAGACAAAAAACTACTTGAAATTGGATTTGATCTTTTTAAAATTGCTACTTATAAAAGAAATTTGAAAACTGGCGAGATAAACTGTACAGAAGGTTTTTATAATCTCTTCGGTATTGATAATGAATTGGAGGGAGAAACGAAGTATTTTGCTAATTTTTTGCCGCAAATTGCAGATATAGATAAGGAGTTTGTGATTAAAACTTTTAATGAAAGTAAATCGAAAAGCATACCGGCATTTGAATATAGAGTTATGCGAAAAGATGGCTCGTTTAAATGGCTTAGACATGAAGTGATGTTTGAAGGAGATAATGGTTACGTACTGGGATTGGTTCAGGATGTTTCTAGTTTAAGGGAAAGTCAAAAGAAACTGGAGACCAAAAATAAAGAAGTTGAACAATTTGCTTACGCAACTGCTCATGATCTTCAGGAGCCGCTAAGAACTATAACTGCTTATACCAATATACTTAAGAAAAAATATGAGTCGGAAATAGATGAGGATGGCCAACAATTTCTTACATTTTTATACGATGCATCTAATAGAATGAGAAAGCAGATAGATGGTTTATTGATTCTTTCTAGAATTGGACGAAGCAGTGAAATTGAAAATGTTGATATTAATAAAATGTTTGAAGAGCTATTATCAGATTGTGAATTTGATATTCGTAAAAATAATGCAATTGTTCAATATGACCATTTGCCAATAGTAATGGGGTACCCTGTTGAATTAAGAATGTTGCTTCAAAATTTTCTTTCTAATTCATTAAAATTTAAACACAAAAAAATTGCGCCTCAAATAAATTTTAGCTTTACCGAAGATAATGATTTTTGGTATTTCAATTTTTCTGATAATGGAATTGGAATTGAAGAAAATAATATACCAAAAATATTTAACTTATTTACAAGGTTGAATTCGAACAAAGCTTTTGAAGGGACAGGTATAGGTTTGACTCATTGTAGGAAAATAATAGAAATACATAAAGGTGAAATTGGGGTGAAATCTCAAATTGACAAAGGCACAAGTTTTCAGTTTTCTTTAAAAAAATTATTATGAAAAAAGTTAATTGCGTAATGTTGATTGATGACCATTTTCCCACAAATGTTTTACACAAATTGGTTATTGAAGAATTGGAATGTGCAAATTATATTTTTGATTTCACAGATCCTAAAAAGGCATTAGAATATTTATCACAGGAATATACAGAGGAAAAACCAAAACCAACAATTATATTTTTGGATATAAATATGCCAGGTATGAATGGTTGGGAATTTTTGGATGCTTATAGAATAATACCAGAAGCTCAAAAATCTGAAATAGTATTGGTAATGCTTTCTACCTCAACACATCCTGATGATATAAAAAAAGCAGAAAGGGATAAAGAGGTTAAAGATTACATTTACAAGCCATTGACCAAAGCACTAATGATTGAAATACTTGAAAAGTATATTTCATAATAAATTAGGTCTCCTCTTTTATGAATGTAAATTGATTACTCCCAGTCCAACCTTAATTGCCCAGCAGCATTATTATAATCGTTGTCTTTATCTAAGTAAATATTATCCCAATGTACTTTGCCATTTGGCACCAATCTAATAAATACTCTATAATAACCATTTTCATAATTACTAAAGTCTAGAATGGTATTAGAAGTATTGTTGTTTGCCTTAAATACCTGTTGGGCGTCTAGTGAATTCATGTCGTAATCCATCTCGTCCAGCATTGTTTGGAAATCCATATCTTGGAATTGATTCTTTACCTTTTCAGCTGACATAATCCATATTTCATCAATTTTCGTTGAGGATCTAACAGATAATTCATCTTTCGTAGGAATTGGAAATAAGAAAATGCTGTCATTTTTAACATTGGGGTTGCCAACATTCCATAATGGACTACCATCTATATTTTTAAACTTTAATCCTGTAACGATATTTGCAGACTCAGCTGTCATTTCTGCTGATTCGACTGGGCTAGGAGAGTCTGGATTTGAATCTTTTTTGCAACTGAACAAAACGATTAACACAGTACACAATAATAACACAGTTAACTTTTTCATTGATAGGTATTTTGTTAACAATAAGTATCAATTCAGAATAATTTATAACTAATATTTTATAATGATTTTTATCTTTTATAAGGCAAAAAACGCAGACCTAGTATTGCTAAGAGGAGGATTTTTAACGAAATAAAAGATAAAAAGCAATTCAAAGTTGTTATATATTATTTTAGTTTGATACTTAATATAAAATGTTTGTATTATATGTTACGTGTGAAATTTGATTTTGATATATGTAAATGATTAATTTTTACGAAATTAATTGGACGGTATGTCAGTGAAATGATTTTACTATTGACGATGGCATGAAATAGATAAATATGCAAGGCCTTATTGGTAAAACGCGAAAGAAAAGTTTATCAACAACCAAGTTCATTTATAGCCAAATAGGACATTAAGCCTATACTAGTTTCTAAAGCATTTTCATCTATATTGAATGTAGGAGTATGTAGGTTTAGTTGATTTTTTGCGTTTTTCGATTTTACTCCTAAACGATAGAAACAACAATCTGCTTTTTGTGTATAGAATGAAAAATCTTCTGCACCCATTCTCAATGGGATATCTACAACATTTCGTTTACCCAAAAAGTCTTCAGCAACAGAACGACATCTTCTTGTCAATTCTTCGTTGTTATACAAGCACGGATACCCTCTCACTATTTCAACATCGCACTTGGCATCCATACTCTTTGCCATACTCTTAGCGATTTTTTCAACTTTTTTTAGAGCAGCTTCACGCCATTTTTCATCGACAGTTCTGAAAGTACCTGCAATTTTTACAGTATCTGGGATTACGTTATTATATCCTCCAATCGAATCAATTTTACCAAAAGATAGAACAGTTGGAATCGTTGGATTTGCCCGTCTCGCAACTATCTGTTGTAAGGCTACAATTATCTGCGCAGAGATCATTATCGGATCAATAAACAATTGAGGAGCGGCTGCGTGTCCACCTTTTCCGTGAACAGTTAGATAAATTTCATCAGCAGAAGCCATTGTAAGCCCCTCTCGAAATCCCACTTTCCCTGCTTGCAAAGGTGGGTGAACATGTTGTCCAATTACACTTTTCGGCGTTGGATTTTTTAAAACACCATCTCTAATCATCAACGATGCCCCGCCTGGCGACTTTTCTTCAGCTGGTTGAAAAATACATTTTATACTGCCTTCAAAATCATCTTTAATATTGTGTAAGATTTTAGCAACTCCTAATAAACTGGCTGTGTGTGCATCATGTCCACAAGCGTGCATGACTCCTTCGTTTTTTGATTTATAGGAAATGTCGTTTTCCTCCGTTATTGGAAGCGCATCCATATCAGCTCTAAGCGCAATTGTTTTTTTCTTTGGATTTTTTCCTTCAATCATTGCCACTACACCTGTATCGGCAAAACCTGTTTGATAAGGAATTTTTAACTTGTCCAGATCTTTTTGAATGTAAGCAGACGTTTTATATTCGTGAAAAGACAGTTCTGGATTTGCGTGAAGATGTCGACGAAGGTCTATAACTTCTTTGTGATATTTGCCAGCGAGTTCTTTTATTTTTCCTTTTAATTCCACGATATTACTTTATTTATAAGACAACTTACTACTTAATAAACTTTACTTTTCGAAATTTTTTCTTGCACCAAAAATGCACGATCAAAATCTTCTCTAATGCTCAATAAAAATCTGTAAGCATCCATCCGACTTTTAAAATTACCAACCCTCAATTTGAAGTAAGGTTGTTTGTAATCTAAATAAACTTCTGTTTTGGGATAAATGCTGGCAAACCTTCCTCGCGTGCTGTAAACAATATTTCTATCAGTAGCCTGCATCAGTTGAATACGCCATCCATCCATTTTATCTTCCTGCTGACTTATATAACGATGCTTTGAAACCAAGGCATCAACATTTGACGGGATGTAAATATTTACATAGCCCCCAGGTTTGTATTCGCCATTTTGAGTTCGATTCATCTTTGCATTTACAAGATCGTTATTTTTGTATTGCCAATCTTCTTGTGCAGAAGCAACTGAGCAGGCAATAGTGCAAAACAGAATAGTAAGAAAGAAATTTTTCATAGCTTTATTATTTCCAAACTTCCAGAGCAACCTAAACGGTCAGCTCCAGCATCTATTAATTTATAAGCATCTTCGCGAGTTCTAATTCCTCCAGAAGCTTTTATCTGAATTTGTTCAGGAAGGATGTTTCTCAAATGTTTGATCATTTCAACAGTTGCCCCTCCTGCATTAAATCCTGTAGATGTTTTTACGTAGTCAACATCATGTTCTGTGCAAATTTCGCAAACTTTTTCTACTTCTTCAGTAGTAAGCAGCCCATATTCTATAATTACTTTCAAAACCACGCTTTTTGCCTTCAAAAAGCTGCTTATTTGAGCAATTTCAAGGTCTACATCTTGCCAATTTCCAGATTTGACAGCTGAAATGTTAATTACATAATCAATCTCATCGGTTCCATTGTTTACAGCATCTGAAGTTTCGAAAAACTTTGCAACAAAGGTTTGACTACCGTGAGGAAAACCAATAACAGTCGCAATGTTAATCCAAGAGTCTTCAAATTTTATCAAAGCTGGTTCAACAAAATAAGGCTGAATACAAATCGATGCAAAGCCATATTTTTGAGCTTCATCACAAACTTTTTCTACTTGTTGCCAATTGGTGTCTGGTTTGAGTATTGTATGATCAATGATTTGTGCTAATTCACTGTCGAATTTTTCCATAGTGTAAAGATACAAATATCCCCTCCATTCTCAATATTTGTTATAAGGATGAGGTTGTTGAATATAGAATTTAACTTATGATCGACCTAGTTTCCAAAAACAAAAAAGCACGTTCTAGAAATTTTCTAAAACGTGCTTTGAATATTTTTAAATTAAGGGTTGGTGTACTAGTTACTTTCCGTGGCAGCTTTTATACTTTTTACCACTTCCACAAGGACAAGGGTCATTCCTTTTCACTTTTGGTCCTACTCTTACAGGAGTTGGACGTTTTCTCTGTGCAGCCTCACTTTGTTTTACAGATGCTTGTCTTGCTCTTTGCATTGCTCCATCTCCTTCGTTGCCAGTTTCATTTCTACTGGTTTGTAATTGATTGGCTTCTGCTCTTCTTTGACTTGCTTCTTGCATTCTTTGAGACTCTGTTTGTGTAGCAGGGTTTGGAGCTTCTTGTTTTGGTAAATCTGCTTTAAACAAGAAAGAGGCTATATCGTGATTGATTTCATTCAACATGTTTTTGAATAACTCAAACGACTCAAATTTATAAATCAATAAAGGATCTTTTTGTTCGTGAACAGATAATTGAACGGATTGTTTCAAATGATCCATTGCTCTTAAATGATCTTTCCATTTGTCATCAATGAATGATAAAGTAATGCTTTTCTCCAATTCTTTAACAACAGCTTTACCATCTGTTTTAATAGCTTCTTCCAAGTTTACTGGAATTTGTGTTCCTCTTTTTCCATCTGTAAACGGCACCAAAACCCTTTTAATAGTATCGCCTCTTTCTTCATGAATTCTTTTAAGCCCTGCAATGATTTTTTCAGGAATAGCTTCCATTTTTCTTTCATAGAAATCCATTGCTTCGTCGTAAAGCTTTTCACTTAAGCTCTGAATACTACCACTTCTTAATTCATCTTCCGAAATACTTGTTTGAATAGAGAATGCAATCATTGTATCCAAAGTGAATTTTTCATAGTCATCAGTTTGCTTTGCTACTTCGATCATTTCTTCACACAAATCGTAATAAGAGTTGGAAAGATCAACTGACAAACGCTCTCCAAACAAAGCATGACGACGACGCTTGTAAATAACTTCTCTTTGTGAATTCATTACATCATCGTATTCCAATAAACGCTTTCTGACTCCAAAGTTGTTTTCCTCAACTTTCTTTTGAGCTTTTTCAATTGACTTTGTAATCATTGAATGCTGTAAAACTTCTCCGTCTTCATAACCCATTTTGTCCATCAAACCAGCAATACGTTCAGATCCAAATAGTCTCATTAGCTTGTCTTCCAATGAAACAAAAAATTGTGAGGAGCCTGGATCTCCCTGACGACCAGCACGACCACGAAGCTGTCTATCAACACGTCTTGAATCATGACGTTCCGTACCAATAATGGCAAGTCCCCCCGCAGCTTTTACACCATCACCCAACTTAATATCGGTACCACGACCAGCCATGTTTGTTGCAATGGTTACTTGACCTGGTCTTCCCGCTTCTGCTACAATTTCAGCCTCTCTATCGTGTTGCTTTGCATTAAGAACGTTGTGTTGAATGCCTCGCATATTCAACATTTTACTCAATAACTCAGAAATTTCAACCGTCGTTGTACCCAACAATACTGGTCGACCTTGGTTACTTAACTTCTCAACTTCTTGAATTACGGCATTGTATTTTTCACGAACAGTTTTGTAAACCAAATCTTCTTTGTCATCTCTGATAACTGGTCTGTTTGTAGGAATAACCGTTACATCTAATTTGTAAATATCCCAGAACTCACCAGCTTCTGTTTCTGCTGTACCCGTCATACCTGCAAGCTTGTGATACATACGGAAGTAATTTTGTAGGGTAACTGTTGCAAATGTTTGTGTAGCTGCCTCTACTGTTACTTCTTCTTTTGCCTCAATTGCTTGGTGTAATCCATCAGAGTAACGACGACCGTCCAATACACGACCTGTACTTTCATCTACAATTTTTACTTTGCTGTCTTGAATAATGTAATCAACATCTTTTTCAAATAAGGCATATGCTTTAAGCAATTGTTGGACTGAATGGATACGCTCAGATTTAATAGCAAAATCCTGAATAATTTTATCCTTTATACTTTGCTTTTCTGCAACATCCATTTCTGAATTTTCAATCTCTGCTACCTCTGATCCAATATCGGGAACGATGAAGAAATTCGGATCGTCTCCTGCACCAGTAATAAGGTTAATTCCTCTATCCGTTAAATCAATGGTGTTTTGTTTTTCATCAATGGTGAAAAACAATTCATCGTCAACAATGTGCATGTGCTTGTTTTGTTCCTGCATATAGTGCTCTTCCACTTTTTGCAAAAGTGTTTTCATGCCAGGCTCATTTAAGAACTTGATTAATGCTTTGTTTTTTGGCATTCCTCTAAAAGTTCTCAATAAATGCAGTCCACCTGTTTTTTCATCTTTGTTTCCTAATGAAATTTGATTTCTAGCTTCTTTAAATGAATTGTTAATCAATTTAGTTTGCGCAGCCATCAATTTTTGAATTCTTGGCTTTAATTCGTGAAACTCATGTTTGTCTCCTTGATCAACAGCACCAGAAATAATCAAAGGGGTTCTTGCATCATCAACCAATACAGAATCCACCTCATCGACCATTGCGTAATGATGATTGGTTTGTACCAACTCGTGAGAATAACGAGTCATATTATCTCTCAAATAATCAAAACCAAACTCATTGTTTGTACCATAAACAATATCGCATCTATAAGCCTCTCTTCTTTCTTCAGAGTTTGGCTGATATTTATCAATACAGTCCACTTTTAACCCTAAGAATTCCATCAAACCACCCATCCACTCAGAATCTCTAAGTGCCAAATAATTATTTACAGTTACAACGTGAACCCCTCTTCCTGCTAATGCATTTAAGTATGCAGGCAATGTTGCGACCAATGTTTTACCCTCACCAGTCTGCATCTCAGAAATTTTTCCTTGATGTAGTTGAATACCACCTATCAATTGAACGTCATAATGGATCATATTCCAAGTGATTAGGTTTCCAGCAGCTTCCCAAGAATTTTGATAAACAACATTATTGCCATCTATTTCAATATGAGATTTCGTTTCAGCAAGTTTTCTATCCAATTCTGTTGCTGTTGCAACAAGTTGTGTGTTTTCAGAAAAACGCCTTGCAGTTTCTTTAACAACAGCGAAAGCTTCAGGTAACAATTCTAAAAGAATTTTTTCTAGTTCTTCATTTCTGTTCTTTTTAAGCTTATCAAGTTCAGAATAGTATTTTTCTTTTTCATCCGTATGCAAATTAGAATTTTGTTCTAAAGTGTCATCTATTTCTTTGATTTTTAAATCAATGTCTTTTAGGAAATCTGCAATATCTGCACGAAACTCTTGAGTTCTTCCACGCAATTCATCAATGCTGATATTGGTCAATTTTGCATATTCTTCATTAACCCTTGTTACAAGAGGCGCAACCCCTTTAATGTCTTTTTGATTTTTATCACCAAATACTTTAGTGATGGCTTTATTTATAAAATTAAACATGATTGTTTTTTTGGAGGATTTATACAGTTCTTCCCAGCAGTGTTTCTGCATTAGGAGATGATAAATCCTTTTGATTAATATTTTTAATAATTGATAATGAGTACATCGCAAATGATGGTTGTTTGTGATGCAATGTATTCAGGGACAAGGTTTTGTCCATTTTGAGGTAATGGAAAGCTTATTAGCTTAAGGAGTGGCTTTTTTCACCATACTGCGACCTTTTTATAAGTAGTAGTTTATTGCGATCTTCTTCTAGTAAAGAAAATTCTCCACGTGCAGCTTTTTTAGTAAGGCTATTTTGCCCCCAAGTAAAATGATTCTGTGTTAAAAAGAATCCACTGTAAATAAAGTCAAAACCAACTGTTTGTTTATGTGGAATTCGTTTGAGCTCTTTTTCTTTTTTGTCGACATCAATTATGATCTCTTTTCGTTCTTCATCAAGACGACACTCTTTTTGATGCTCAGCAAAGCACAACCACACTTGTATATTTGTTGCATTGACTTGCGCTCCAGCAAGTACAGCAAATATTGCAAAGGTAATTTTTATATGTAATTGAGCTTGTTTCAAACCATTTTCTAATAAAATGCAAAGGTACGCTTATACAGATTGTCAACGGAATATTCTTGGAAAAAGTTTCTAAGAAGCCTATTATTGTCCCATTTGGTCAAATTACTCATTCAAATTCCAATCATAGTCCATATAAGAAACGGTTGCATCGCGCATTATTTCAGTTTCAGCGTATTTAGAAATATAAGCCATAACCCCTGCTGGACCTAATGACTTAGTGAAATCACCCTGGAACCAAGAGAATATCTTTGAAATTTTAATCTTGTTGGGAGTAATATTGTTTTTCTCAGAGTCATTTATAAATAAATGTGCAGCATGATCGAGTTGAGCCTCTATTTTGTCAGCAGTATAAGCCTCATTTCTCAATTGAGGGCAAGAAACAGAAGCACAATTTATAGCAAAATGAATGCGTGGTTCATTAAACTCTGTTCTCAAAATATTGTGTTCAATGTTGTTTAAATCGTATTTCTGTCCTTGTATTTTAATAAACTGTTTATCCCAAACGGAATTGATGAAGGGAATAAACCCTCCTATCTTTTTTATACTTTTAACAGGATAGTTATCAGCAACAATTTTAACTGTAAAAGCATTGTAAGCATTAATCCAATAGGCAAGTTGTTCCTCTTTACTCCAATTATCTTTATTTGGGTGATTATTGCTAAGTAAATCCAGATATTGATCAAATGATGCTTGATCCTCAATAAACCCTTTGTAATTGACATTGCCTTTATCTGAAACATGCTTTTTCAATAAGCTATCCCAGATGTCATGTTTTATTGGCATTGAGGTAGAAGGCGCTTGTTGTATTTTGCTGGAACATTGTAACATCAAAAAAACAAAGGAGAATAAAAATAGGATTGATTTCATAGCTTAAAATAATCATTTTTTGAAAGTTATCAATAAATAACTAACCAATCATTTTGGGTAAAAATTCCTTAAACCAAAAAGTAAAAACTTCAGGTTCTTGGTTTATCCATTCTTGGAGGTCTTTTACAGATAGCCATTTGATAGCATTTACTTCTTCTTTGTTAAAGGGTATTTCTCCATCATAATTACCAGTAAAAACAGTATCATGTTCATGTTCCCAGAGTTGTGTGGGCTCGTCCAAAAATTTATATACAAAAGAAAATTTTTCTTCAACAACAACATCAGTAATTCCAAGCTCCTCTTTTAATCTTCTGTGAACTGCAGTTTCAAGGTTTTCTTCAACTCTTGGATGACTACAACAAGAGTTACTCCATAGTCCAGGAGTATGGTATTTGTGAAATGCCCTTTGTTGTAATAAAATTTGTCCCTGAGAATTATACAACAAAACACTAAATGCTTTGTGCAAAAGACCTTTTTGATGTGCTGCTATTTTTTCTTCACTACCAATAGGTTTGCCCTCTTTATCTACTAAAACAACATATTCTGCTTGACTCGATTCCATTTTTTTCGGATAGGTAAGTGATAAGACCAATTTAAAAATCATCAATTTGTATTTCAAAGTGTTGATGATTAGCACTTTGCAAAAGTAATTGATACACATTAATTTGATCTTATCACTTAAATAGTTTCAGTTCTTTTTCGATAAAACTACTTGCAAAGATTAAATGTTTAATTTTTAACTATTTATTTGTTATCAACAATTTATTTTTGCTGAGTATTAGGAGTTTAATTTTGTTTTGCTGTAATTAATTGTTGTTTAAGTTGTTATGTGTAAAAATGCTGAAAAAAAGGTTGTTGAAGTTTTAAAAAATGTAATTAATTTAAAGTGTTTTGTTTAATTTGTCATATATATGTAAACTACCTTTGAAACAACATTTTAGCTATAGAAAAAGCTATTAAATGATACAAAAAAAGGACAAGATTAAATCTTGTCCTAATTGGAATGAAAACCTAAAAGACGTTACTCTCCTTAAAAGAACCCTTTTAGAATACATTATTTCTAATGTTCATTCCCGTCAGAACTGCCAAAAAATGTGTTGCTGTCAGGGGCAGTCATGACCCTATTCTAATACTTATCACAAATATATCATATTTTGCTATTTAGACCTAATAATTAATAAGGTATTAATGTCTGCATTTATTATTTTCTTTATGCAATGATTCAATAAGCAAATACTTATACCGAATCAATTCACTATGTTTTGAGTAAAGGGCTTTCTCATAAAAACGATAAGTAAATGTGCAACCTCTCTGAGGTTGAAAAATTAAGAGAATTTGATCAAAAGCTAACATAATTTGATTGCTCTGCAATCATTTTAAAAAGGATCACAGCGTGATCCTATTATGTTAGTGAGAAATAAATGTTCAATTTTATTGATCTTGTAAAGATCACACTAATTTTAAGTGCATTAATCTCTAATTAAATCATTACAATTTTTTATGAGAAAACCCTAGTTTTGAGTACAATAAAATGGATACTTATAATAATTATCACACAACTAGATATTTTGGATATATTGTTTTCTTGTCACTGATTTTTAAAAATGGCTAGTTGTATGAATAATTATATGCGTACTTTAATTATATCTGTACTTTGATGAAGAAAATGTAAAATGTATAATAAAAAAACAACACAAGAACTTATTAAACTGACTGAAAAATTGAAGTCAGAATTGCCTATAGATTCTCCTGAATCTCAAATTGCTAACCTTAAAAAGGTAATAAATTTTCATGACTGGAAATACTATGTTAAAGATGATGGAGTCATAACAGATTATGACTATGACATGCTTTTTGCAAGGCTCAAAAAATTGGAAAAGGAAAATCCAGACTTGTTAACGGATGATTCACCAACACAAAGGGTGGCATACGGTCTTACCAAAGAATTTCCTGAAGTACAACACATTGCACCGATGTTGTCTTTAGATAATTCTTACAATGCTGAGGACTTAATGAGTTTTGATGAGAGTATAAAAAAGTTGGTAGATTCTGACTCTGTGGAATATACAGTCGAACCCAAATTTGATGGTGCTGGCATTTCTTTGGTTTATGAAAATGATCAATTGTTGCGAGCGGCTACTAGAGGAAACGGAACTGTTGGAGATGAAATAACCAACAATGCAAAGGTGATTCGCTCAATTCCTTTGTCTGGAGATTTGTCAAAATACAATATCAATAAAATAGAAGTTCGAGGGGAAGTATTGATTAGAAAGGATGTTTTTAAATCCATCCAAGAAAATCAAAAAAAAGAAAAAGAGCTTTGGCAAAAAGACAAGGAAGCAGGCAAAAAAGGCATAGGTGGAGAACCTAAAATATTTGCCAATGCAAGAAATACAGCATCAGGTGGTTTGAGAATGCAAGACAATGGTGAAGTGGCAAAACGAGGCTTAGAAGCATTTGTTTATTATGTTGGATATGCGGTAGACGAAAATGATAACAGCTTACTTCTAAAGTCTATAAAAAGCCATCATCAAACATTGGAGATTTTGGCAGATGTTGGATTTAAGGCTCCAATGCAAGAAATAACGATTTGCAAAGATATTGATGCAGTGATAAAAGCTTGTGAAAAATGGGAAGCTGATAGAGAAAACTATCCATACGAAATTGATGGGATGGTGGTAAAGGTGAATGACTTGCAACAACAAGAAATTTGTGGGTCTACAGCACATCATCCCAAATGGGCGATTGCGTATAAGTTCAAAGCAAAGACAGCTACTACAAAATTATTAGACATTGAATTTCAAGTGGGCAGAACTGGAGCAATCACCCCTGTCGCTAAGTTGGAACCCGTACATTTGGCGGGCGTTACAGTATCGTCCATTTCAGTCCATAACGAAGAATATATCTCCGAAAAAGACATTCATATCGGAGATACCGTCGAAATAGAACGTTCTGGAGATGTGATTCCGCAAATTGTCAGAGTGATAAAAGATGCAAGAAATGGAAGCGAACAAAAAGTATTGTTCCCTAAAAACTGTCCAGATTGTGATAATGTTTTGGTAAAGCTGGAAACAGAAGCTGTTTGGCGTTGTGAAAATACCAATTGCCCCTCTCAAATGGTGGAAAGATTGATTCATTTTGTTTCTAGAGATGCGATGGATATTGAAGGCATTGGAAAAAAACAAGTAAAACGATTTTATGAATTGGGCTACTTGAAAACATTTCCAGATATGTACAATTTTCCTTTTGATACAGTGCTTGAAATTCTCGACGATGCTGAATTGAAAAAAGAAAACAACTTGGAAGGATATGGAACGAAGTCTATTGAAAACTTAAATGCAGGTATAGAAAAATCGAAGGGGCAACCTATTTCCAGGATTTTGTATGCTTTGGGAATTAGACACGTTGGCAAGGGAACGGCGAAAGTGTTGACAGAGAACATTGCGAACTTAATGGACTTGAAAGATAAAAGCATTGAAGAATTGGTGGCGATTGACGACGTAGGTCCGATTGTTGCCCAAAGTGTGTTTGACTTTTTTCAAGACCCACAAAATTTAGAAATGCTCAACATGTTGCAAGCGGGAGGGCTGAATTTCGAGAATATCATTATCCAAAAAGAAAATAAAAGCAACGTTCTAGCAGAAGAAACCTTTGTTTTTACAGGGACATTGGAGCAATTTACAAGAAATGAAGCGAAAGCAATGGTGGAGGAAAATGGTGGCAAAGTTTTGAGTTCGGTTAGTAAAAAATTGAAGTTTTTAGTAGCTGGAGCAAGTGCTGGTTCAAAACTTAAAAAAGCACAAGAATTAGGAGTTACCGTATTATCTGAAGAAGAATTCTTAAATTTGATCCAAGAAAGGAGTTAATATTTGTAATAATATGAAAGTAATTTTAGGAGATCAATCTTTTGATATTGATTCAAAGGCAGAACAAAATTGGGATTTGATAGAGACAAAAAAAAATCATTACCATCTTGTTCACAACCATCAATCCATCAATGTTGAAGTGATTAATATTGATACAGAAGGGAAAACGATTACATTGAAGGTAAACGACCAAATTCACGAAGCATCCATAAAATCAAAGATGGATTTGTTGTTGGAGAAATTGGGAATGAGCAATCAAAACAAAAAAAAGGTAAACGCTATCAAAGCCCCAATGCCAGGATTGGTTTTAAATGTTAATGTTAAGGTTGGAGATGAGATAGAAAAGGGCGATGGTGTTTTGGTGCTTGAGGCTATGAAAATGGAAAACCTACTCAAATCACCAGGTGCAGGAGTAGTAAAATCCATCGACATAAAAGTAGGAGATGCTGTAGAAAAAAACCAAGTGTTGATACAGCTGGATTAGGCTTCGAGTAACCTCAGCCATCGGGCTTCGAGTAACCTCAGCC
>JAHDGP010000057.1:7563-15272 GCA_020627525.1 Bacteroidota bacterium | reverse complement strand
CCCTTCAGGCTTTTTCAAAAAAACTTTCAATTTCTTAACTAAACAACATTGATTCTCGCATTCTCGCATTTATACATTCTCGCATTAAGCCTAGTACTTGATAAAAGAAACACCGATGAGAACTTCGGCGCGGTAATGAAATGTGGATTCGTCAAAGTTGTCATAAACTATTTCATTAAGTAAAGTGAGTTTTAGCATTTTGTGCATACGGTAGGTTAGCTCTGCTCGAAAATCTAATGTGGTTACATCTTTGTTGTAAAAACCATAAAAGCTGGCATTTGTATTGAACTTTTCGCTCTTGTATAAATCCAAGTCGGCTCGTAAGGAAAAACCGTGGATGCCGAAAAATTTATCTTCGCGGGGAACTCCGAAAGCTGAACTTCTTTCTTTAAAAACCTTGTCTTGCAATACATAAACGCTTCGCATTTCATACAAACCAAAATCCAATAATAAATAGTCATTGCTGTATGTTAGACCCGCAGAATAATTTACATAGCCTGGTGCCATAAAGGAAGTTGTTAAATCCTTTTCATCATTTATATATCTAAAGTTATCAAAGTGTTGACTGCGAATAGAGCCTAGTACATAAAAGGCAAATCCATTTTTTATTTGAATTTCTAATTGTTGTTTCAAAGAAAATCTATCGACATTTTTCAGAAAATACTTCCCAAGTTCGTGACGGTACCCAATAGAAGTATTTACATAAGACAACATTCTAAAAGGTTTTTTCTCATAGATATTTTGAAGGTTGAATTGCCCTCGAATGTGATAATTTGTAGATGCAGTACCAGCCCAATCTGTTCCAGAGAAAAAACCCAAAGAAAGAAATCCTCTTATTACTAATTTGTTTTTATGCAGGATTGCTGGAAAAGTGTTTGGCAATAAAATATATGATCCAGATAAAAGCTTGTTTTTCTTAAATAAATTTACTTGTTTAATATCTGATAAACTAATATCAAAATCATCCGCAATCGTGTGGAGTTTTTCATTGTCCTTTACTTTATAAAAAACCAAATTGCCTTCGTTAATTTGTTTCCGTGAACCCTGAACTTTTATTGGTATTTTTAATTGACTAATAGAGTCAAGTTTATTCGTCAATAAGTTATTGACAGATTTGATTTCTTCTATACTTAAACCATAGTCATTGGCTATATGAAACAACTCTTCATTCTTATTTATTTCACGAATTAAATAAGGTTTGTTTTTTTCAACAATAATATTTTGCCCAAATAAATTAATGGTAATAAAAAGTGCAAAAAAGTATTTGAAAAAATTAATCACCAATCTCTGGATTTTAGTTTTAAAAATGCGTAACATTCCAAACAACAAAACTCCAGTAAGCATTTTGCCTACCAGAGCTCGTTCCTATTCCCAAATTGTGTTTATATAAATAAAAAAAAACAAATTTATTGGTAACCCCTTTTCTCTTTTTTAATAATAATTGTAGTTATTCTCAAAACAGAACTACCAATAAGAGATTTTTAAAAATTTAAAGCAAATTCCAAATATTATTCACATATTTCCGTACCCATAAAGGAATGTACATTCTGATATATTCCTAAAAATGAATAATTATTTAGAACCTGCTTTAAATTCGAATTATTTAAAAAAATACGTCTTTTTAAATTAATCTATTAAATAATTTGGGAATAAAATTCAGTTTAATTTGCTGACAAAAAACCATTGTTTATTTCTCCATCAACATAGTTCTCATTAATTATAGACAATGCTTCATTCAATTCAGAGATTGAATACCCAGTTTTACTACCACTTAATGCGCGATTGGCTAAATCTAAAACCTGTGAAACACTTTTACCAGCCAATGCCCCTTCAGAAAGAATTAAATCTCCTAAATAGCCAGAAGGCTCTGCGAAATCCGCAATAGCAGCATCAAAACCTAAAGAAATTGTCAATGCTAAAATTTGAGAAATAAAAGTATTGTTCACTTCTCTTTTAGTAGGATCAATATAAGAATCTTTAATTTTTCTTGGCGTTCCTGTTCCTGGCAAATAATCAGTTATTGCTTGTGCATTTGTAAATAAAATAGTATTGTCACCTGATCCTATTTCAATACCAGTTGGAAAAACAGCATCAAAGTTTTCATGTAAAAACACACCTGGATTATTTCCACTTGGTGTAGCTCCCCAGCCTCCAATTGTTTGAGTTCTATAGTCCCCATCAATTGGTCCTGGCTCCGATGTAGGCGGAAGGCTTTGTGCATTTACTGAATAAGCTGTAAATAATAATCCAAGTCCTAAAATTAAATGTTTCATAATTAGTAAATTTTAAATTTTTAAAATAATATATCCATTTCCTTTCCATTTCAACGAATAGAAAAGATTAAAAAAAACTATATAAATGCACTAAATGAAATAACAATAGCATAAATAAAATATCCTATAAATTTATTTTAAATCTAGCGATCTAATCAATATAAAAAGAGTAAGTGTGGTTTGTGATTGTGAAATTATAAAGAAGTGATAATGTATTAATTAAGAAGCAAAAGGCGTACCAATTTAACACTCTACATTAAATTATAAAATATTAAATTTATAAAGTAATACAATTATAAAAATTACACATCACTTTTTGTTCATGTTAAGAATACTCTCAATATCAATTTAAAGTACCTCAAACAACAGAGTACTTTATACAATACAGTTTGTCTGAAAAATAATACAATTTTGTTAGTTGGGTAACAGTATCTTTTCACACTGTTCGTGTGTTCTTATTTCTAATGCGAGAATGAATCAATGCGAGAATGGGCAATGCTTTAATGATACAGTTTGGTTAATGATTTAATTTTAAAATTCGAAATATAGTTATTGTACAAACTTACTGCTATGATAAAGATATTGGTTTTTTCTGAGTCTACTTTGTCTGCCAGAATCTTATAGGAGATTCCGCACATTTTTCTTCATTTCACTTCGAAAAATTGCGGAATGACGGCTGAATCTAATTCATTTCAAACATTCCCACATTCCCACATTCCTTCATTCCTTCATTCCTTCATTCCTTCATTCCTTCATTCCTTCATTCCCACATTCCTGCATTCCTGCATTCCTGTATTCCTGCATTCCTGTATTCCTGTATTCCTGCATTCCTGCATTCCTGCATTCCTGTATTCCTGTATTCCTGTATTCCTGTATTAACATTATTAAAGCATTTTATCATTAATCACATTAAAAAATATTCTCGCATTCTTGCATTTATACATTCAAGCATTAACCACATTAAAACATTTTATCATTAATCACATTGAAGCATTAAAACTAGTACTTAATAAAAGAAACACCGATCAGGACTTCGGCACGGTAGTGAAATGTAGATTCATCAAAGTTGTCGTAGACTATTTCATTTAGCAAAGTTAGTTTTACCATCTTGTGCATGCGGTAGGTTAGCTCTGCCCGAAAATCCAATGTTGTTATATCTTTATTGTAAAAACCAAAAAAGCTGGCATTTGTATTGAATTTTTCACTGTTGTATAAATCTAAATCGGCTCTTAAGGAGAAACCGTGTATACCGAAAAATTTATCTCCACGAGGAACACCAAAGGCTGAACTTCTATCTTTGTAAACTTTGTCTTGCAATACATAAACGCTTCGCATTTCGTACAAACCAAAATCCAACAATAAATAATCATTACTGTAAGTAATTCCTGCTGAATAGTTTACGTATCCTGGAGCCATTAAGGAAGATGTTAGTTCCTTTTCATCATTTATATATCTATAATTATCAAAATGTTGGCTACGAACTGAGCCTAAAACATACAGAGCAAATCCATTCTTTATTTGAAATTCCATCTGTTGTTTTAAAGAAAACTGATCAACATTTTTTAAAAAATATTTACCCAACTCATGACGATAACCAATTGATGTATTTATGTAAGACAACATTCTGAAAGGCTTTTTCTCATAAGTATTTTGAAGATTAAATTGCCCTCGAATGTGGTAATTAGTAGATGGCAAGCCCTCCCAATCAGTACCGGAAAAAAACCCAAGAGAAAGAAAGCCCCTCATTACTAATTTGTTTTTATGCATTATATGCTTAAACGAATTAGGAATGATGATATAAGACCCTGGTGGAAGCTTACTTGATTTTAATTCATTTGCGCTTCTTAATTCTCCTAAACTTATTTTATAATGATCAGCAATTGTATGTAGTTTTTCATTTTCAGCTACTTTATGAAAAACAAATTTACCAGGATGGATTTGCGTCTTTGCTCTTTGAATTGGAAAAGGAACTTTTAAAAGCTTCAAAGAATCTATGTTATTGTTGTTTAACTCATTTGCTTTTTTTAATACGGGTATTGACACTCCATATTTAACTGCTATATCATGAAGCGCTTCAGCTCCTTCAATAGTGTGTATCAAATATGGTCTATTGCCATCAACCGTTACTTTTTGAGCGCAAAGATTTAAGCCAATAAATATTAAAAAAAAGCAAAAATAATTTTTCACAATAAAATCCTATTTAACTATATAAAATTTATATAGCAATCATTTCAATTAAGTGGACTTTATGATGGAAGAGAAAAACTGGAGGAATTGTTAAAAGAATCATCTTCGCAACATTGATCTTTTAGCATCTGATAAAGTAGATCCTTCTAATGTTTCTGTTAAGTAATTTCCAGTAATTTCTCCGTTAAGATAATTTTCATTTATTTTCGTAAGTGCTTCATTTAGTTGAATAATTCCAAATCGGCTATCAATGCCTGCCAAAACTTTATTCGATTCTTCTAATATTTCTGCTACAGTTAATCCTATCAAATCTCCTCCTGAGATATACATATCAGCCAGATCAATATTTGAAGCTGAATAGCTTTCTATCTTTTCATCAAATGAAATATTTAGTTTAAGAGCTATGATTTGACATAAAAAAGTATTTCTCATATCTCTCTTTTGAGGATCTGTCAAAGCTTCATTAAGCACTCTGGCTCTACCCTGAGCAGGTAGATAATTGGTTAGTGCTTTTGCATTTGTAAAAACAACAGTTTTATCGTCGATACCTACAGATAGCCCATCTGGAAAAACCCTTTTAAAGTGTTTGTGCAAATATGCACCAGCATTGTAACCTTGTGGAGCAGCACCCCAAGCCGCAATAGTATGTGTTCTTAAGACCGCTCTATTTATTTCTCTTTCATTTTGTACTTGTCTAGATACAGATTGAGCATTGACAAAAAGGCAAACCATTGACAGAGATAGCAGGAAAATTAATTTTTTCATTAATTAAAATTAGAATTGATTAACTATTGAAATATTTCAGAAAAAAACGGAGGAAAGAGGGTTTGTTGCAAATTGGAAGGGAAAAACATATTGCAATATTTTTTCATACGAACAAAATCAAATATTGTTTCATAATAAATACAAAAACCCCAATCCACACAAAAGTGTAGATTGAGGCACATCCTAATAAATTTATTTATGCTTACCTACTTAACATAGAAGTTGCTGAGCTTTTGGGAACCAAAATAGGGTTACAAATAGATCCAGGCTGATAACTTGCTAATAAATATGCTACCATTTTGTCCAATACTTTAATTGGATAACCTACACTTTGACCTGCCAATGCTCCGTTGCATTTTTTCAGTAATCTATCCACCGTCATACCTGCCATTATTCCGTCTCTAAAGGCGCAAGTTCCAATAGTATGTCTTGATGTTGCAAAGTTATTATCATTTCTATCAAAACTTATAACCATTGTAAGTGCTGCTACTTTAGAAGCAAAAGAGTTTGCCAATTCTCGTGCAGATGGATCAATCATACTTTCTGTAATTTTTCTAGGAGTTCCAAATGATGGTAGTCCTTGAGTAATGGCTACTGGACTTGTAAAGACAATGGTTTTATCACCGGCACCCAAAATCAAACCTTCAGGGAAGGTTTCCGCAAAATTAGCATACATGTATTGAGCAGTATTTCCACCACGGGGCCTGGTTCCCCAGCTACCAGGTCTTTCTGTTCTTAGAGAAGTAATTTCAGCCTCTCTAGCCAGTTCGTTGCTTGTTTCTGTGTCATCAAAAAACTCTTGTGCGCCAAGATCCATGGCACAAAAAGATAAAAATAAAAGTAAAATCACTTTCTTCATAGCCTCTCATTTTAAAATATTAACTTATATGGTATTTCTGAAAAACAGGAGGAAAGCGACTTCAAAATCGCTAGGAGAATGGTAAATTAATGACATAGATCATATTATCATTACAATAAATATGTACGGCTTTAAATAAGCAAATGTTACTTTTTCAATGGTATTTAGAAAAGAAAACCCGCTCAGCCTTTGGCTGAGCGGGTAAAATAAACACATTATTTATTAGAGTTGTTAATTAAAATTTTTCTGCTTGAAATAAAGCAGCTCCTGTTGAATTTAAAATTAAATAACCATTATCTATTGTACCATCAACATAGTTTTCATTAATACCAGAGATAACTGCATTTAAAGTACTGATAGAATATTCTGTTTCTTGCAAACTCAATTAGTTTTGTCTATACAATATTGGTTCTTGAAACGAACCTGGCACGTACGAATAGTTAACAACAGAAACCATTCTGTATAATGCACGAATTGGATAGCCAACGTTTTCACCTGAAATAGCTCTTTGACAAAGACTGATTAATTGATCGACTTTCATTCCAGCAAAAATTCCTGAAATAACTTTGCAATCTCCTAAACGATGTGGCGAAGCAGCAAAATCTTCAATTTCTGTATCAAATTCAATTGTCATTATTAATGCAGCCAACTCTGAAACAAATGAATTTTTCAACTCTATTGCAGTTGGATCTATGTAGGTTTGATTTAAAAATCCTTCTTTGCCAGTACTTGGTAAAAAGTTAGTGATTGCATCTGCACTTGTAAATATAATAGCATTGTCTCCCGTTCCAATTGTTAAACCATTTGGAAAAACTCTATCAAATTCAGCATGTAATAAAGAAGCTGTATTTCCTCCTCTTGGTCTTGCTCCCCAAGCACCTGCCAATATTGTAACAAAATCATCTTCGTTCACTTCTTGTGATAAAGAGTTGGTTGCATAAATCTCTAAGTCATCAAAAAAGTCCTGTGCATTAGCATTTATTGAAAATAAAATAGTAATAGTTAGTGTTGTTAGAAAAAATAAATACTTCATAGCTTATTGTTTTTTGTTTCTTGTTTCTTGTTTTTTACAACTTTAATAATATCCATAGCAAAAATTGCAATAGATCAATCAAAGGGTTTTGAGGGAGGATGGATTTATAAAAAGAAGGTGGAATTGTAAAATCTGTTTGGAGGAAAATGATCATTCGATCACAGATTTCTCTCTATAAATGACAAACAAAGTGCCAAAAAAACAAAAAATTGAATAAGACAAATTAGAAATTTATTAAATGTTTGAAAACAAACTATTTAGACGGAGAAAAAAAATAAATTTAAAATAATTTATTTTTCTGTCTTTAATGAAATGCCTATTATTAGCAATACGAATTCAGTATTGTATACAAATTGTCCTCTTAAACGAACACATTTTTTTACTTATACAGTAATACGCTTAACACCCAATTTAAGTTACAGCAGAATGAATTAAACAAGTTTTTTGTATTTATAACTACAAACAAACAAATTGAAATAAAAATAAATCCTTCATCTCAAACAAAACTGCCTGTTTATCTAATCTCACACAACTAGACATTTTGGAGAAACGAATAACATATAAAAAAACCCGCTCAGCCTTTGGCTGAGCG